>JAKAAL010000933.1 GCA_021802375.1 Bacillota bacterium
GTTGAAAGAATGGACACCCAGTGAAATCAAGAGTGTACTCATGACGGCATCGTGGATGAAGTCGAATCCCAAGGTGGCGCAAGTGCGGTACGCATTGGCTGGCAAGGGTGTGGCGATGATCTTTGAGCTGCCGTCGACCCGAACCCGTGTTTCTTTTCAAGTGGCGATCCAATCTCTGGGGGCGGCGCCAGTGATCCTGGATTGGGGAGAAAGCCAGTTGGGGCGCGGCGGGCCGATTGCCGATACGGCCAGAGTCGTGTCGCGCTATGTGGATGGTATCGTGATTCGCAGCCGCAGCCATGAAACCGTCCAAGAGTTTAAGCGATTTGCTACGGTCCCTATCTATAATGCCCTGACCGACAAAGCCCATCCGTTTCAAGCCCTGGCGGATGCGCTGACCACTTGGGAGCGACAGGGACGTTTGGCAGGGCTGAAGTTTGCCTATTTCGGCGACGGCCAGAATAACATGGCGCATTCCTACTTGGTCATCGGCGCCAAATTGGGCATGCACATGACGATTGCTGCCCCCGCCGCGTATCAGCCTGATGCCGAGGTCGTAGAGTGGGCGCGCCAAGAAGCATTGGTCACGGGAGGTTCAGTGACGATTTCTGATGATCCTAAACAGGCGGCCGAGGGAGTCGATGTCATCGCTACCGATGTCTTTATCTCCATGGGAGACTCTGTGGATGCGCCCACCAAACGTCAGGAGTTATCGACCTTCCAAGTGAATGCCGGCTTAATGAAATTAGCCAAGCCGGAGGCTATCTTTTTACATTGTCTCCCGGCTCATCGTGGAGAAGAGGTCACCGACGAGGTATTAGAGGGTTCGCAATCGGCGGTTTGGGATCAAGCCGAGAATCGTTTGTACGTGCAAAAAGCAGCTCTTCTACAGACCCTGGGCGATTAACAATCCGCGATCAGAGGCTGACCGAGATCGAAATCTCACCTTAGATCACCTAGGGGATTGCCGTTTGGCCACCCTCGAAACGGCCTGGCGCCACGAACTAAAGGCGTCAGGCCGTTATTCGTCGGTACGAGGGGCTGGGCTTTTCGGCGCTGGCCTGCGGGCCAAGGTATCTTGCCGAGGAATGAGGAATGGGCCCATGCCGCCCAAAACACAAAACGGGAGAAGGACTACGAATTCGGTGTGATCCGCTAAGGTCCCGGCGGGCAATGCGAGACCCATCACTAAGGCCACTAAAACCGCTGAAAAAAATCCAAAACTGTTGGCCAATCCCGAGGCCAACGCGCCTTGGTCGGGCTGAAAGAGGGCCCGGATGGCGGCGAAGGTGAGTACGCTGGCACCGTTACAAAATCCTAATCCAATGAAAACTGTCGCCAATACCGGAGTCGGAAGGTGGCGTGGAAAGATCGCTAATGCGGCCCAGGCTAAGACGTTTACTCCGGCCACGGCGCGATACGGGAGGGCGACGCCGTAGCGATCCGCCAAGATACCGGCGACCGGCCCACCGATGAGAGAGCCCACCAAGCCAAAAGCTAGGAAGGTGCTGGCTCCCACTTCGGAAAGGTGATACGCGGCCCTCAGGTAAGGCACCGCGAAGACACTGATGAAGCCCAAGAACGGGCCTAAAAAGCCAAAATGCGACAACATGGGCCCGGTGAGTCTCCGCCCGGAGGTCAGCACTTGACGCCAAGGGAGCTTATCGTGACGAGACTGCCAATCGGGATTAATCGGGGTCCAAAAAAAGAACACGAGAGCACTTAAGCCCGCCAGAAAAATTAAGCCGGCGCCAAGAATGGTAAAAGGCAGTCGCCATCCCGATTGATCGATCCAAAAAGCCAACGGCACCG
The DNA here is from genome assembly GCA_021802375.1 of Bacillota bacterium. The sequence continues at coordinate 1,813 of JAKAAL010000933.1, forward strand.
TCGCTGCTAAGGCACCCAAGCTTCCACTCATCGAGGTGAGACCGAGTACGCGGCCAAATACGCGGTAGCCGAACCAGCGGCCGAGCACGGCGACAATGTTGAGCCAGATTAAGGCATCGCCGAATCCGACGACAACCCGTGAAGTGACGATCCAAAAAAAGCTAGGACTCCAAGAAAACAAAAGCGTCCCTAGGCCATCAGCGACGGTCCCGACTAAAAGCAACAGTTCGGGACGGTAGCGGGTTCCTCCGACGGCCACAGGTACCTGCATTAGAGCGTAGATTAAATATTGGCCGACGGTCATTAACGTCAGCGTGGTTGGAACGAGATGAAACCGTCGCAGCAGTTCCGGCGTCACGAGTCCGGGTGCCGTACGCTCCATAAAGATGAGACCGTAGATGCTGGCTACGGTCAATAAAATGAGCAAGCCATGGCGTTGGGTTTTGGATTCCATACCGAGAGCATGGCCTAAAATCTCCATTTTTGCTAGATCTTCTGTTGACAAGCGCCGATGATTCTTCGATGATCAAGTAACAAGATATGGGGGATGATCCGGTGCAACTAGCCGAGGTGTATGAGAAGCTCGAGGAAACATCGAAACGGGTGACGCCACAACGCGAGCAAATTATTCGGATATTTTCTGACCATGCGGGGCAGCCATTTTCGGCTGAAGAGATTCGCAACTTTCTGCGCGCAGGGTTTGGAGAAGTGGGCTTGGCGACTATCTATCGGACTCTCGAACTCTTAACCGATCTCGAAGTGCTGGTCCGGGAAACGGTTGGGGATGGCCGCGCTCACTATCATTGGCCAGTTGATGAAGAAAAAAAGCCACCGGTCATGGTCTGCATGCGCTGCGGCAATCAAACGCCCATCCCTGAAGAACGGCTGGGAAACATAGAGTCTTGGGCAACTCAGTCACTCGAGTTTCAATTGGTCGATTTCGAGCTTACGCTCTATGGAATTTGTCGGCTTTGCCATATCCGGGAACAGCGA
>JAKAAL010000934.1 GCA_021802375.1 Bacillota bacterium
ACGTGAACTATGCCGACGCTCAGGGTCATGGAGTCATTTTGGGTGACAGCCATGTCGACGCCTTATGCGCCAAAGCGGCTAAAACCACATTCATGTCGTGTGAACACGTGCTGAGCTCTAAGGACCTACGCACCATGAAGGCAACGGCCCAAATCCTTCGCATTTACACCAAGGGCGTAGTGGAAGTGCCATGGGGAGCCCATCCCACGATCATGGCTCCAGAATATCGGCTTGATCTGGAAGCCTTCAACACGTATCTGCAGCATTGTGTAGATGCTAACCGATGGGACCAATATGTACGCGAGGTGGTCCTCCCGTCCCACGCAGACTATCTGGCTGGCCAAGGGGGCGTAGCTAGCCTCACGGCGCGGCTAAAACCACCCTCCTCGGGGGGACCGAGCACGCAGCAATGAAAAGGGGCGCGGATATGACGGAGCTTACGTATGGATTAGACGAACTGATGATAGATGCCATGGCCCGGGAGTTGTCCGGTGAGGTGCTAGTCAGTTCAGTCACGGCTTTTGGCGCCTTGGCGGGCCTGGTGGCCAAAGCCTTTTATGCGCCTGACCTGGCCCTCTTATCCAGTCCCGAATCGGGCATGGACGTGGACATAACCCCCACCTTGAGCCTCGGTCAATTCTTCGCCTTCGCCCAGTCGGGGGTGGCCATCGGCATGGAAGAGGCCTTCGACGCCATCTTTTTAGACCGATTCCGCATCTGGATTAATCCGGCTCAGATCGATCAATGGGGCAATGTCAACATCAGCGCCATCGGGCCATGGGATCATCCCAAGGTGGCTTTAGTAGGTTCCCGCGGCATTCCTGAAGACACGAGTCATCTCTCCAAGCTTTGCTACTATGTCCTTGACCATACACGCCGGTCGCTGGTAGCCTCGGTCGATTTCCGCAGTGGAGCGGGCAACTCCAATGAACGGCGCCAGACACTCGGCCAGATTGGATCCCCAAGCGTCCTCGTCAGCAACCTCGGAACGTTCGACTTTAAAGGTCCCCAAGGAAGCATGCGCCTTCGTTCCTTGCATCCCGGCGTGGACGTCACGAACATCATCGAGGCCACTGGCTTTACCCCGGCGATCAATCCCGATGACGCCATCCCTACGACCCCGGCACCTTCGGCGGAAGTGGTCGCGTTCATCCGAAACCATGATCCACTCAACTTGCGGCACATGGAAATGAACAAAGGCAACGCTTCCGGCTCGCTGCTCGAGCAAGCTTATGCACGGGAGCTTGATCTGTTTCCGAGCACGGCCCCGCGAGGACTCTGAACATGAAGCGAACCGTGCTCATCACTGGAGGCGCCCATGGTATTGGCCTGGCCAGCGCCAGACAGTTCCTAGATGACGGGGACCGAGTCGCCATCTGGGCGCTTCATCCCCAAAGTATACGTGAAGCTACCTCAAGGCTGGGTCGGCAAACGCTGGGACTGGCCGTCGACGTCGGGCAATCCGACCAGGTGGCAGAGGCGTATGAATCCGTCGAGCGCCAGCTAGGGCCCGTCGACGTGTTAGTTAACAACGCTGGCTACACTCTGACCAGCCCATTTTTACAAGAAGACCCCGTGTACTGGGAACGCGTCCTCGCCACGAATTTATGGGGCGTCATTTACACCTCTAAGGCGGCTTTAGCGAGCATGGTGGAGCGTAATGCTGGTTCGGTGGTCAATGTCGTCTCCGACGCGGGTCGCGTGGGCATGGCGGGGGAAGCGGTGTATGCCGCGGCCAAAGGCGGCGTCATTTCCCTGTCCAAGTCCCTAGCGCAAGAAATGGCACGTTACCACGTCCGCATCAACTGCGTATCTCCTGGTCCCACTCGCACGCGCATCCTTGAGGAAAACAGCGAAGGAGCCGAACCCTTAATTGCTAAAATGATACGTCGTATTCCTTTAAGGGAAATCGCCGAACCCGAGGACGTTGCCCATGCCGTCTTTTTTCTGGCAAGCCACGAGGCCAAGCATATCACTGGCCAAGTTCTATCTGTCTCTGGAGGCTTAACCATGGTCTGAGCTCTCGCCCTCTCCCCAGCTAGAGCCGTGCGACATATGCCTGTGCTTCGCCCGTGTGGGCAAGATAGCCTCTTGCTTCGAAGTATCTGGGCGGTCCTGATGACGCTCAACTCGGGCAGAAGCGAGCATTTCTAAGACGCCGTTGAATGACTACTCATGCAGGCGACATTCGCAAATCCCATAATCCCCAGAAAGCTAGATGCATCGTCCTTAGCTAGGCGGTGGACAACTCGTGCTCCTCATTGGCATGCTCGGCGAGGCGACGATGAAACCGGTCACGCCCTCTGTGCGCGTCGGCCCCGTTGATCAAGCATTGCGCGCAGGCGGTGGAGAATGGATCGACGGTCTGCCCGGCCCGGTGGCCCATCACCACTATTGCCCATCTGAACACGGATGAACCCGGCTAGCCGCCAGCCGCCCTGCTGACCCCCGCACGGTAGGTCTCGCCTTTCTCTAATCAGGGTTGCTCTGCGTCCGTTGGCGTAGCCACGTTGTGGAAACCTCGTTGCTGAGAACACCTGTCACAGCCCGCAGGATAGATAGATGATTAAGGCGGTCGATAGGTCCGTCTCCCACCGTAGGCGATGCTCTTCCAGAGGCAGCCTAAAGCCAAGGTACCCATCCGGAGTCCTGCACTACCCTTGGTCCTGCCGAGAAGGCACCTCAAGCCGAAGCCGAGCTCGTTTTTGGCATCAAGCGAATTTTTTCCGTGCCGCTTGACTTTGTGATTAGAGAGGTTTATATTGTGATTGTGAACACATTCACTACTAGAAAGGACGCGATAC
>JAKAAL010000935.1 GCA_021802375.1 Bacillota bacterium
AGGCGTTTCTGAAAAAATGCTATTCAAGTAGTTGCGGCCGGTATCGGGTGCCACTGCCACCACCAATTGGTCGGACGACAACTCTTGGGCGACCATTTGAGCCACCACGACCATGGCACCAGTTGAGCCACCGGCCAAAATACCTTCCTCACGGGCCAACCGCCGGGCCATAGCAAAGGCGTCGTCATCCGACACCGGGATCCACCGATCGACGAGACCGATATCCAGCGTCTCTGGAATGTAGTCCTCGCCCATCCCTTCAATCTTGAATGGATGATAGGATCCTCCACTTAAGATTGAGCCCTCGGGATCGGCGCCAATTACCTGAATGGTGGCATCCTGGCTCTTAAGATAACGCGCAATCCCGGTTATCGTGCCTCCCGTACCCGCGCCGGCAATGACTGCCGCCACATTCCCACCGGTATCCTTCCAGATTTCCGGACCCGTGCTCAAAAAATGGGCCTCCGGGTTTGCCTGCCTCTCAAATTGTCCCATGTAACACCCTCCGGGCAGTGACTGGGCCAGTTTTCTGGCAATATTTTGATAGTTATCAGGATCCGAGCGCGGCTTGTCCGCCACCACTCGCACCTCGGCCCCGTAGGCCTTCAGGATGCCAACTTTTTCGGGGCTCATCTTATCCGGCACCACAAATATCGAACGGTATCCCAACACTGCGGCAGCCATCGCAAGCGCTATCCCGGTATTACCCGCCGTTGCTTCGACGATGGTCCCGCCTGGTAAAAGCCTTCCAGAGTGTGCGGCGTCCTGAATCAAGGCGAGCGCGATACGATCCTTAATGCTCCCCCCGGGATTAAATGACTCAAGTTTGAGGGCAATCCTTGCTCCGCCGGGAGTACCAACGCGCTGTAACCAAACCATGGGGGTGTCCCCCACCACGTCAAGAACCGTGGTTTTGATGCGGGCCCATCGCTCCACAGGACGCCTCCTCTTAGCAATCTATTGCCATTATAGCGGATCCCTGTCTTGAACCCAACCGATGGCCGGAAAAGAAATGTCCCACCGGGCGGCACTGTTGCAGGAACCACACCTGGGCCCGTGGAATATTCGCGTGGCCCCAATTCACTGGAAATGAGGTTTCCCTATGAAGCCACATCTGTCCACCCTACAGAATATCTACCTAAGCTTTTACTGGTTCGCATCCAATGTTCAATGGACCGCCCTTATCATCATCGTGGTGCCCCGTGAGGTCCTCTATCTCGTTGGAAGAAATCATTCAGCGAGCGTGCTATCCATACTAGTCATCATTGGATCGTTAATTGCCACAGTCGTGCAGCCCTGGGGCGGGTTGGTCAGTGATCACCTGCGCCATCGGTGGGGACGCCGGCGCCCCTATATCCTTGCCGGCACTTCCGGAAATATTGCGGGACTCCTTCTGATGGGCTACGCCCGACATAACTTCTGGATCTTTGTTACCGGATACATGCTGGTTCAACTCTCATCGAATTTTGCTCAAGCCGCATACCAGGCGCTCATTCCAGACTTGGTTCCTGATACCCAAAGAGGCACTGCAGCGGGCTATATGGGGTTTATGACGCAGTTTGCCATCATATTTGGCGCGCTTTTGCCGCGTCTCCTAGGAGACACCACCGTGTATTGGGCTATGGCCGGCTTTCTTGTTGTCGGCTGGGCCATCACGCATTGGGGCGTTCGAGAGCAAAGTTCGGGACAGGCAGTTACGTCCACAGAGCCTACTCACTGGATCCGCGACATGTGGATCTCTCCCCGGCAGCATCCAGATTTTTGGTGGGTGTTCGGAACCCGATTGTTGGTCATGTTGGGATTTGGCACACTCGAAAATTACCTCTTTTACTATCTAAAATTCACGGCACACATTAGTAATCCAGAATCCACCGTGTTTGACCTGTTGGCTCTTCTCACCGTGGGCTCATTGGTATCTGTCTTGGCCGCTGGATGGCTTAGCGATCGCCTTGGCCAGCGGAAAAGTCTAGTGGTAATCGGCGGAAGCCTTATGGGCCTCACCGCTCTAGTATTCGCCGTTACCACAAACATCTCTTTAATTATGGTGATGGGCGTGGTGTTTGGATTCGGCTATGGCATCTACCTCTCCACCGACTGGGCCCTAGCCGTGGATGTCCTGCCGCCAGGCCGTTTAGAGGGACGTAGCATGGGTCTTTGGCAAGCATCCTTTAACCTGGCTCAGGTTGGGGCCGGCTTAATTGCCGGAGCCGTGGTCGCCCCACTCGCACTGCTCATCAATCTCGGTGTAGCCTATCGGATTTTGTTTATTGTGACCTTCCTATACTTTATCCTAGGGTCCATCTTCATTCAAAAAGTCAAAACAGCGCGCTAGCTTTAACATTACGACACCGAGAGGTCTCGCCCCAGGGGACCTCTCTCCTTCCCATAACGCTGAACCAAAATGACGCCTACCAGCACCAGTGTGCCTCCAACCCAAACCGGGGCGCCGGGCATTTGATGGAGCATAACCCAACTCAAAGCCGCCGCGAGGATGGGACTTAGATAGAGAAACGGGGTGACCTGAGTCGCGTCCGCGTTCGCCAGCGCAATATTCCACGTGAGGTAAGCCAGTGCGGCGGGAAAAATCCCAATATAAATTATCCATCCGACGGCATCGAACGAAGCCCGAGATAACTGGCCGAAAAAGCCATGCCAATAAAAGAGCATGGGGACGGTACCCGCCCACGTAACCCAAGCGGTCACATCTAGGGTTCGGTATGTCGCCAGAAGTGGTTTCTCCACCACGAAATAGACTGAGGTCGCTACGGTAGAGAGTACAATCAGGAGTGCAGATCG
>JAKAAL010000936.1 GCA_021802375.1 Bacillota bacterium
AGCATGACCAACGGATTTTGGTGGGTGATCGATTGATAGGGATAAAAGATCCTCAGGGAACCATTGCACGCCTATTGAACCTTGCCGATGGTACGCGAACCACGGAAGAACTCGCGAGGGCATTGAGTAATGACCAGATCCAGGTATCCACAGAAGACGTGGAGACGGTCAGTCACCAGTTAATGGAACTCGGGTTGTTCGAAGACGTGTCCTTTCACCATCCCCAGGTGCTGGCTCCGGACCTGCGAGACCGACTACGCGTCAACATTAATTTTTTCTCTCACCGCACTCTAAATCAAGATCCATATTTACTCCAGGAACGTGTCCGGGCAGCTCGCGTGACGCTACTCGGGTTAGGAGGGGGCGGCTCAAATTTACTTATGCATATAGCAGGGTTAGGTGTCCAAGACATCATCGGCGTGGACTATGACTGTGTAGAGCTTAGTAATTTAAATCGCCAACCTCTATACACCCCAGACGATATTGGTTCCCTGAAGGCCGAAGCTGCTGCACAATGGATGAACCGCTTTTACCCCGAATCCCATTTTCAACCTGTCGCACATAAGATCTCGAGTACGCGCGATGCCATTGAGGTTATGCGCGGCCGCGACCTCGTAATTGTCGCGGCGGATGAACCGGTCGTGGCGATGCGTCAATGGGTGAATGAAGCCGCGGTCGAAACCGGAGTACCGTTTATCGTCGGCGGGATTCGCTCATTAGAAGCTCATTATGAGATGTTTAAGGTAGGAGAAACCCCTTGTTGGGAATGTGTGCAAACCCATAACCGCCAGAAGCATCCGCAGTGGGACACGTTAGTTTCCGTCGTTTCTCAAAGTCATTATCGGTCTCAGTCGGTCATTTTACCGCACATGGGTATCTTGACATCCCTCATCGCGGCGGATGCTCTCAATTATTTGGCAGGCTTAAGCCAGCCTTGGGCGTGGGGAAAACGGGTGCAATTTAATTTTTCGGATGGCACATTATCGGTCTACGACGAATGGGTACGCGATCCACATTGTCCTGTCTGCCATCCAACCCATGGAGTATCCGCTCATGTCGGCTAAATCCTTCCTTGTGGCGGATTTTCAAGTCGTCCGCGATTCTCCCACCCATTGTCTGTTAGGCTCTCAATCGCAACAAAAATTTTTCCGGGCACCTGTGGTCGCCGGAGAAATCTGTCAACAGTTGCTCTCTGGGGAACCACTTGATCTGGTCGCAGAACAATACCAAAATCGCCCCGAGCCCATCGATGTACGCCAATTCGTTGCTCAGCTCCAGACGATGGGCTTGTGGGGTGACCGTTCCTCAGAGGGGACGGAATCCCACAAAGTTTCTCCGCAGCGGAGCTCCATTGGACGCATTCTCTTCTCGCCAATTGCGATGGCACTCACTGGAATGGGATTAGTCGGAAGTATTTGGGTTCTAGCGAGCGGTGCTTTGCCTCGAGTGTTCGACTCCTCATTATTGACTGGATCTTACCTGGGCATGGCTGCTACGGTTTTGCTCTTCGCAGACCTTATATTAACCACTCTGCATGAGGCGGGACACATGCTTGCCGCCCGCTCTTACGGGGTGTCTACTCAATTACAATGGGGACGTCGCTTATTCTTTCCAGTCCTTCAAACCCAAATGACAGGCTTGTATGGAATACCACGATCACGTCGATGGATCCCCATTTTGGCCGGCATGGCCGTGGACAGCTTGATTTTAATCGTGGTAACCATTCTGCTTTGGAAGGGACCAGCCTCGTGGCATTCCGTACTCGCATGGATTGCCATCCGCCAGATTCTCGCCCTGCTATGGGAACAAATGGTCTTTTTGAAAACAGACATGTATTATCTATTGACGATGATGACTGGGCTCTACAATTTGGATCCCTACGCGCGCCAATGGTTTAAACAGAAATTATTTCGGAATCATCCCGCACACATCCTCCCGCCTTATACCGCTTTCTACAGCATGGTTTATGTATTGGGTTCAGCAGCAGTATCCGGCTATGTTATTTATATGGCAATAACCAAGGGACGTCCTCTGACGGTCCTCGCTCTGAATCACATTTATCGTGCCCCATGGGCTTTGTCTTCTTGTGGTTCTTGGGCGTTTATTCTCCTGTTGATCGGCTGGATAAGCATTTTGTTATGGACCGTTATGCGGCCCTTTTTGAAAGGGCCTCGAGGACCGTGATTCGGCACTTCTTCCACCCCTATGCCGACCGACACCAATGGATTGTTGCGGCAACGCAACATCAGCAGGGTCGCTGGAGAAAAACTCTCATAGAAATCGCCGAATTGCCACTTGCACCGGCATTTCGAAAGTCTATTTCTCACAGAAGTGTTTTCGTTGCCCCAGAGAATTTCCCAGTTGCAGTAATTCGATGGGTACGGGGCCGACAAACTTCCGGAGTCAATATGGGGGCACGGATATGAATGGCAAAACAAAAGAAGACCAGCGTGACAACCGAAAAAATCCCACGAAAAAGCGGTCATTTTTTGAATTGTTTCTGCAAACCCTCCTGTGAAATAAATTTAAACCCTCACTTGCACAGTGGATACATTGTGATAATCCATTGGATCCAGTGAATGACCTCCATGATCGCCTGAAAGGATTCATTAATGTACACTCGGATTTCTATCAAGATAATCTACAAGCCTATCTTCGCCTATTCGCATGCGCACGAAATCCATCTTTATGATATGGTCGCAATATGAAGTGAATCCTCAGGGTGCGAAACCACTAATTTTGCCAGAAAACACCCTATAGCAACGGCCAACATGATACCCTGTCCCTAGATCG
>JAKAAL010000937.1 GCA_021802375.1 Bacillota bacterium
TGGGGGTTTAGAGCCCTAGACATCTTTGGCGATGCCGGAGTCAGACTTTTCCCAGGGCGCCAGAAGTTGATATACTGGGACCACGTTAAATGGCGCAGGCTGAGGGTCAGCATTACCAAAACGTGAAGAGGAGGGGTGAATGTGGTTTCCGTAGCAAGGCGCATGGAGGCACTAAATATCGTATTGCCCCCGGTGGCTCGGGCACTGGCGACGTACGTGCCCGCAGTCATCACGGGTTCGTTGTGTTTCACCTCGGGTCAGCTGCCGGTGATTGACGGGGTTCCCGTCCATACGGGCTTGCTCGGTCGGGAGGTCGATTTGGACCAAGGATATGATGCAGCGCGGCTTGCCGCCCTGAACGCGCTCAGTGCCGCTCAAGACGCCGCGGGGGGTCTAGCTCACTTGGATCGCATCGTGAAGTTGACCGTTTTTGTTCAGTCGGCTAACGACTTTCACCAGCAGGCCAAGGTGGCCAACGGCGCTTCCGATCTGTTCGAGGCCCTCTTTGACGATAAGGGTCGCCATGCTCGGTCGGCGGTAGGGGTGTCCGCGCTCCCTCTCAATGTGCCGGTCGAAGTGGAATGCATCTTTTCTTTAGAGGGGTCTTCGCATGACTGAGGCTAAGATGCGCATTCAGCGGGTCATTCAAATGGCGGGTCTGGCCTCGCGACGCATGGCCGATGAATGGATCGAACAGGGGCGCGTGCGTGTGAACGGTGAGACGGCTACCGTAGGTCAATCGGTAGATCCGTCCGTGGACCAAATAGTGGTCGACGGAAAACCCCTTCCCGAGAAAAGGGAATTTCTCTACTGGATGGTCAACAAACCGGCGGGATATACCTGTAGTCTCAAGGATCGTCATGCCCAACATTTGGTCACCGAGCTTATTCCTCAAGACCAGGGTCGTCTCTATCCCATTGGACGGCTTGACCGGGATAGTGAAGGGCTTCTGCTGATGACCAACGACGGCAACCTGGCCTTTAAGTTGAGTCATCCGCGCTTTCAGGTCGAGAAAATATATGAAGTCTGGGTCAAGGGGGTGCCCCGAGCCCACCGATTGGATCGGATCGCACGCGGCATTCAGCTAGAAGATGGACTGGCCAAGCCCTCCAGCGTCAACTTGATTAGAAGCGAAAGCGGCACAGCACTTTTGCGCATGGTTTTGACCGAAGGCAAAAAGCGAGAAATACGACGGTTAATGGACAAAGTGGGGCATCCGGTGGTCCGCTTAACCCGAGTGGCGTACGCGCATCTCTCGATCACTGGGCTAGAGCCGGGCCAGGCACGGCCCCTTACCCATCGCGAAATGGTTGAGTTGCAACAATTAGTAGGATCCGGCTCGCCTTCTCCACAGGCCTTGCCGGATGAGAGAAAATTTAGACGCACGAGGAGTGCAACCGATCATGGACAAAGATCATCGACTACCGGCTATCAACAATCTAGACGCGGTGTGGCAGTATCAACCCGTCCCTCGCGCCGTCCGGTCCGCCAGTCCCGAGGAGATCGTGGCAGGGCTCACCGCTGATTCCTATTTCGTGGGCACGCAGCAAATTTTGGAGCATCTGGGTCTTGCTAAGACGGAGGTGGTGGCGGAAATATTTGCCAATCATGATGGGGTCTTAGCGGGTATCGAAGAGGCCTTGGGTCTTTTACCGCCGTCTGGCCTGCAAGTGGAGGCCATGCCCGAGGGCAGCGCTGTATCGGCTAAGACGGTGGTGATGCGTATCCGCGGCGTCTACAGCGCATTTGGCCTCCTGGAAACTGCGCTCCTGGGAACGCTGGCCTCTTCCTCGGGATGGGCGACGGCTGCACGGGCGGCGGTCAATGCGGCAGACGGCGTGCCGGTGATCTCGTTCGGGGCCCGTCACGTGCACCCGGCGGTGGCCTCGGTCTTAGACCGCGCAGCCATGGTTGGTGGGTGCGTCGGAGCAAGCTCGATCTTAGGTGCGCGTCAGGCCGGTCTGGTGCCGTCTGGAACCATGCCTCATGCCCTCTTGCTTATGGTCGGAAACACGGTTCAGGCCGCCCGCGCCTACGATCAGGTGATGCCAGCGTCTGCCCCGAGGGTCGTGTTGGTCGATACCTTCCATGATGAGGTGGAAGAGGCCCTAACCGTGGCCGAGGCTATGGCAGACCGTCTCGATGCCGTGCGCCTGGACACGCCGCGGGAGCGCGGCGGAGTAACGGCCGACTTGGTCCGAGAACTGCGATATCGCCTTGACCAGGCGGGTTTCGCCCGGGTGGGCATCTTTGTCTCAGGTGGTCTGACCCCCGAGCGCCTGGGGCCCCTCAAGCAGGCAGGGGCTCAGGGATTTGGGGTGGGTAGCTTCATCGCGGGCGCTCCTGCGCTGGACATGACCATGGATCTCAAAGAGATTAATGGCGTTGCGGTCGCCAAACGCGGACGCCTCCCTGGCCTCACCCAGAACGCGGACCTGGTTCGGCGCCTTTAATCGTTGGGCAAGGTGACGCCGTCTAACCATTGAAGACGAGCCTCGGGGCTGAGGTCGTGCCACAACTGCCGACGTTTGCCTTCACTGGGGTTTTCTAAAAAGTCGGCCACTTGGTGGCCGATTTTTTCATCTCCGCTGGTGAGCTCAATTAGTAAGGCCCGATAAGGGGCTCGACGGGTTTTATCTTGGGGCAAATGGGCTTCGAGGGTGGCTGCCGCTTGGTCGAGCAAACCGGCTCGGCGATAGAATAGCGCCGTTTCGATTCCTTGCGGGTCTGCCCACGCAAATTGTTGACGCAAGCTCTCAAGCCAGTTCGCATGAGTTCAGATCGGA
>JAKAAL010000938.1 GCA_021802375.1 Bacillota bacterium
GGGCTCAAGCCAGTCGTCATTTTAGCCAGCAACTAGGATCCGAAAATCAGGCGAAATTACGCATGGCATTGCATCAACGAATTCGACTGCAAGGTTGGCTTGATCTTTCCGAGGGGAGGCGGCGTCGCGCCCACCGCCGCTTTGAAGCCGTTCTCAAGTTCCCCGATCAGCGCTGGAACACGATCCTTGGGCTGAGTGCGGCCAATATGCCTACCCCTTGGTACCGCTGGCTTAGAGGAAAGCGTCGGGCTTGGTTGGATCGAACCTAGCCCTCGCTCGCAACGTCGGCAAACGGGACCTCGACGGGAACCATGCTTGTTTCATAACTGTAATAAAATGTCACAAATGGGGAAAAGAGGGACATCAGATGAAGGAGATGGACTGGCCAGTCAATCCACCGTTTTCCACCGCGAGCGCCGATCAGTCTCCCGTGTTTGGTCGCAAGGCGGAATGGCGATGGTTAATCGATCAGACCACGGGTCCGCCTAGTGGCCGGGTGGTCTACGTGCACGGACCTCGAGGAGTTGGAAAAACCCTTCTGGTAAGCCTTTTTGCCAAGCATCTGGACGAGCAAGGGTGGCTCGTACGGACGGTGTCGGCAGGTCAAGGTGTGGACGCGGTGATGGCGTGTCTGGCCGCCATGCCCAAGCGACGAAGGAGGGGACCTGAGGCCGAGAATCTTGGCCAGTCCCTGCTGCGCATTGTGGACAACTATGATGACATGCCCTTCGAATACGAACCCTTGGCGCGAAAGTGGCTTGGCCAAGGGGGCGGTGTGACCATCGTCGTCGGCCGCAAGCCGCCGGAACGGCTGTGGCCCGGATCGCGCTGGTGGCGAACGTCGGTATCGGAAATGGAGCTGGTGGATTTCCACCCGTGCACCAGCCGACGATACCTGGCTATTAATGGCGTCAACGACCCGCTTTGGGAAGAGGAAATTTTAGCGTTCGGCCACGGCAGACCAGGACTATTGGAATTGGCCGTAGATGGGTTTCATGGGTTCGCGCAGGCAGGAAATCCTGAAAACATTGGAGCAATGCGGTCCCATGAAATTTTTTCGCTGCTCATGGAACAAGCTTTGCATCCCGGATCCCGACGTCTTCAATGGCGCATTCCCGTTGGGCCCTCGGGGATGGACGCCTATCTGGCCGCCGCTTCGCTGAGCGGTGAGTTTGACCGTCATCTGATAGAGGCCATGGTCGGTCGGATCGTTGACGGCGAGTCGTGGCGAAAGCTAGGCGAATGCCCTCTGGTCATGGCGCTAGAGGGCGGGCGGTGGCAATTGTTCCCGTCGCTCGCGGATCGCATTGAGGAGACTTTAAAACGGGAGCGTCCCTGGGTGGAACAGGCGTGGAGGGACCGAGCCGTCGGGCACCTGGTCGCTCAAGTGAAGTCAGGCCGGGTTGCCTTGATCCAAGTATGGCCGGCATTGAACCATCTTTTGCTGCCGTTTCATCCCAATGCGGGCGCCATCGGCAGGGCCGACCGAGCGTTGAGGTTTACGACCATCGACGGCTCCCAGAGCACGACCATCATGATCGCCTATCTTCCTGACGGGGTGGAATGCGGGCGCTTGTCCGTGGCCGAAACGACTGCCGGCACAGCTGAAATCGCGTTGAGTGTAAAGGATGACCTGGACAGCCTTGGCATCACGCTCTTGCGACGGGCTGTTCCCCTCTTTGCCGGATACGGTGCGATTCGATGCTGCCGGATGCCCTCGTGGGCCTGGCCGGTGTTAGAAGCATTGGGGTTTTCGAGGGAGCCCTCGTCCGCTTCAGCCGTTATGACCCTTGGAAAGGATGTCGTTCCTTGGCTCGAGCAGCTTTCGGCGATGGTCCGAAAGCCTCCCATTGATCCAACGACTGGGCTTCGCTGGACCTTTCAGATTCTTAAGGCGATCGAATGTCCTGCAGAGCGCGTTTCGAGGAACGAGCCTTGGGTCCAGGCCAGTGGATTCAGTCGGCCCGATCCGTTTTTTCGGTGGATTGAGGATGCGATCGACGCCATGGCGTTGGAAGTGAGGCCTTCGCTATTGGCTACCATCCTTCGTCAATATTACGTCGAACATCGCGGTCCCCACGAACGTTTGGCGGAAGAAATTCATGTTTCGCGGGCTACCTATTTTCGCCTCCATCGAAAGGCCGTCCAAGGGCTGGCCGAGCGTTTGTGGCAGTTCTCCAATGATACCGTGGGAGGCAGAGACGATGCCCATGTCGTTCGGGCTGGCCAATAAGCCCGTGTGCGATCGCCGCACCTCCTTTAGCCATCGCGGTCGTTGGTGGTGGCTAGCTGGCGGATTATTGGGGCTAGGGGCAGGAATATGGGTCGTGGCCGGATTACGCTTCTATCACGATAGCCAACGCGCCAGGCGCCTGGGATCAGGGATCCATCGTGCGTTTGAGACCAAGAATTGGCGGCGATTGAACCAGCAAACGGCCGAACTTTACCGGGTCCTGGTGAGTGCCAGAGCCGCGTTAGCGGAATTTAGCCTGGTGGCGCCATTGCCCCAAGTCGGAGGTTGGTACCAAAGTCTGGATCACCTACTGCAAGCGGGAGTCGTCACGACGGACGCGATGCGTCGCGTTCTGCCTAGCGTTGAACGCGTCTGGCACCCCCCCCTTCATGGCAGGATGTTGGTCCGGGCAAGGATCTGGACGGCGCTGGCGGAAAAATTGGCTCGGGCAGGGCCGAAATTGCAGTCGGCGGGGCGGTATCTTGAGCAGGTAGGCGAGATCCCCCATATTCCTTCCTATCCCTTTTTGGCCTGGGGACAAAGAGAAC
>JAKAAL010000939.1 GCA_021802375.1 Bacillota bacterium
GGCATAATCCATAAAGCCGCACCGTATCCCATCGCTGATGTCGCAAATGTCGCTAAAAGGGGGGTCACTTTTAATATGCTAATCAGAATCCCGTTGACCACGCCTATTGCCGTGCCCGCCAGCATTGAGACCACAATGGCTAATGGGAGGGACCAGTGTAATCCCCACAACGTGACTAACAAGACATTAACGACGGAAACAATGGCCCCCAGTGAAATATCAATGCCTCCTCCGACCAAAACGAACGTTTCTCCTACCGCCAGAACTACCAAAGGGGCGTAGGTCGCAAAGAATCCCGACAAAGAGGATATCGTAAAAAACGTCGGACTTAACAAGCTATTGAGAATCAAAAACACGAGAAAGAGAATCACAGCAGGAATGAAGCTATAAGTTTTCAGCTTGCGAAATAACATGATTGTCCTCCTGTGGAATGGATGCTTCAATGAGGGATTGAAGCGTCACTTCGGCACCTTTCAACTCTTGCACAAAGGTCCCATCGTACATGACCAAAACCCGCATCAACGGATACATGCTGGCCAACGCCACCAATTCCTCTTCATCGGATGACACCATCACGATGGCGGTGCCCGATTCGGCCAACGCGACAAACATTTGATGCACTTCATGACGGGCCGCCACATCGACGCCCTTTGTCGGATCGTCCGCCAGCAATATGGCGGGATGAACTGAAGTCCAACGCGTCAACACAACTTTTTGTTGATTGCCACCACTGAGTTCTTGCATCTTTTGACTGAGGCGATGATAATGCACGTGCATGCGATCAAACTCTGCTTTAATATCCATCGCCTTCCGGTGAAATATGAACTGCCCTACACATGAAGCGTTCGTGCTTAGAGAGTGTTGGGCAAATGTGCCTTCATGTTCACGATCCCCTGATACGAAAGCAAATCCTTGTCGAACGGCGGATCGAGGACTGCCAATTCGGACGATTTTGCCATTCAGTGTCACTGTCACGACTCCATGCATACCAAATAGTCGACGAACGAGTTCGGATTGTCCCTGGCCTTGAATACCTGCGATGCCTACGATTTCCCCAGACCGAATTGACAACGAAATCTTGTGGGATCGCACTGGCAACGACTCGACTTCGAGACTGGCAGAACGAGGAGCTAGAGTGTACGGTTCACCATCGAGCGCAGCAGTTGTGTCAACCGCATTTGGATCCCCTGTCATTAATGCTAATAGTTGATTGGCGGACACCTCTCCCGTACGAAACGTCCCAACATTTTCTCCATTGCGAAACACCGTGACCCCATCGCAGAGAGAAAAAATTTCCGGGAGTCGATGGGACACAAATAACACTGCAGTGCCGCGTTCGGCAAGTGCACGAATAGACTGCGTAATCCGTGTCACTTGCTCACGATGCAAGGCGGACGTAATTTCATCAAGCACCAAGATGTCTGGATTCCTGAATAAGGCCTTCGCATACTCTACCAGATATTGATAACCAGAAGGCAGATGATCGACCAAAACATCTTCCATTCCTTCCAGCTCTAGATCCTTTAGCAATGGGTGCACACGCTCCCGCATCCGTGCGACTTGCACGCGCCCTAATCGTGTCGGCATCGCAGGAAAGCAAATGTTTTCGGCCACAGTCAAATTGCCTAAGAGGCTTAGCTCCTGAAACGTGACGGCTATACCGGATTTAGTAGCTGACACTGGGTTCATAATTCGTAGCGGTACCCCATTCCAATGAATGGTTCCGCCGTCGGGTTGCACCGTGCCCGCCATAATTTTGGCTAACGTGCTCTTCCCGGATCCGTTGCCTCCCAAAATCGCATGAATCTCGCCCGGCTGCACTTTCAGATTAGCGGATCGCAATGCCACCACTGATCCATAACGTTTGCTAATGCTATCACACACGAGCATGAGCTATGGCCCCCCCTTTCTCATCCAAGAGATAAACCGCCGTCCACCACCAACACACTCCCAGTGGCATAACGAGTGGTCGCTAAAAATAGTATGGCATCCGCCACCTCCGAGGGTTGGCCAGCGCGTTTAAGCAAGGCATTGGCGCGTGATGCGGCAATCATCTCTTCATGCCCCTCCATCCATGGCGTATCGATGGTTCCTGGGGCGACCACATTGACCCGCGCCCTAGGACTATAAGCTTTCGCGAGTAATTTGGCCAAATGATGAAGGGCAGCCTTCGATACCGCGTACGGGATGGAACTGCCTGAAGGCATAAGGCCCGCGATAGAACCCACAAATACCAAGTTCCCCACCTCGCTGTCTTGCAGATAGGAGCGTGCGGACTGCCCCACATTCCACGCCCCAATAACGTTCGTGTGTAAAATACGGTTCCACATATCAACCGTTATGGCGTTCAGGTCCATAATGGGCACAAATTCTGTAATACCAGCGGCATTGACCACGATATCGACTGATCCAAACTTAGCGTGAACTGTGGCCAAGGCCGATTTGACATCATCAATATCGGCCACGTTACAGGACACTATAGCCGTGGAAGCCCCAGGAACCAATTGCAATTGTTGCGATACAGCATAGGCTTCCGATTCGCGATGGCCATAACCAATAATCACAGATGCCCCGACGTTGGAGAGCGCTTCGGCAGCGGCGCGGCCAATGCCGCTATTCCCGCCAATGACTAGCGCTGTTTTTCCCGCGAGGTTACAGGCAGACCATGACATATAGAATTCCCTCCTTATATTTTTCTCCTCCGTCCAACCCCATGGCCAGCACTTGAACAGTCCCGTGGTGCATCAACCCATTGCCTTATTTAACCGATGGCAAA
>JAKAAL010000940.1 GCA_021802375.1 Bacillota bacterium
ATTCCGGCGATTCGCAACCAATGCAAGGGAATTAAAGGTTCAACCGTCCGGTTTTCGATCTTAAGCCAGACTATGATTGCCAACACCGCTAAGCCCAGCAAAATCCAACCCCATACCATCTCTGAATTTTGGCGAAACACGGTGAGCGCGGCTAATCCCAAGGTTATCCACACAGCTAAAAATGCCGCGCCCCAACCGTCTATTGGGCTATATGCGGTAGTGCCTTTGGATTTCCTATGCTCTGCTGACACGAAAGCAGCGGCTATGATACCCAATGGAATATTAATCAAAAACAGCAGCCGCCATGAACTCCATTGGGCGACGAGTCCGCCTAAGGTTGGTCCCAATACACCGGCTAATCCCCACATCGCACTTAAACGGCCTTGCATGCGGACCCGGTCCAAACCCATGAACTGTCGACCCATTAAGATCAGACCTAAAGTAAAAATACCGCCGGCCCCCGTACCTTGCAAAACACGAGCCGCAACGAATAAGGTCATATTTTGCGCCGCTGCGCTGCCCAAAGAACCTATAACGAATAGGCCAATGGCCAACCGATACAAAAAACCGGGTTCGAATCGATCGGCCAGACGGCCAAAGATAGGTGCTACCACCGTCGTAGCGATCATAAATCCCGTCAGCATCCAAGGGTATAAAGCGATACCGGGCAAATGACGTGCGATCGTCGGGCCGATTGTTCCCACCACGGTGCTGTCCCAGGCGGCCAGAAAGGTAGCAAGAAGGATGGAGGTTTGAAAACGCGTGAGAGGGTTCATTGGTTCTCCTCCTGTGGAGTCGATCCCGGCCGAGGACGCAAGCCATCTAATGCAAGTTGAACGGGCAGATTTAAGGCCGTATTCAGCCTCTCACCCCGTCTTACCGCCCAAGCCAAGGCAATTAAGTACGCCGACAATAAATGCTCTATCACTTGAACCGGATCAAGATCCGTGCGAATGACGGAACAAGATTGGGCTTGTTGCACCAGGGGTAGAAAGAGTTGCTGCAATGCGGTAGGTTTGCCGTCATCCCACGGATCGCCAAATAGTTCGGCGTAAATTACATCGGGAACCAGAATGCGGTCACGTTCAGCATTTTCGGTCAGAGCATCGAAAGCATGATAAATTCCCAAAAGCGGGGGCAGTGTCAGCCACTGTGGCAAAAGTGGCATCAAGGATTCTGTCAGCAGGTCGACATAGGCACCAAAGATCGCATTTTTGGTGCTGAAATGAACAAAGAACGTTCCTTTCGACACCCCTGCAATTCGAACAATTTGATCTACCGACGTCTTCGCTACCCCCTGTGTTCGGAACAATTCCAGCGCAGTATCGAAGATTCGTCGACGAGTCTCTTGTTTTTGTTCTGTACGAACAGAAGTCATAGTCTTATCCCTCCGCCGAGACATTAACATTTTTAATGACTATAGTCAATGACCAAGGTCATTAAAGATTGAATTCGGATGACTCGCATACCATGTCTGAACGCCTCACGCCTCACGGCCATGGTACACTTGTACTGAGCTTTTTTCAGTTTTGCTTTCTGCTTGACGGTAGAATCTTGGATAGTCAGCATGGTTTGCTTCGCTATCGACAAACAGCCAACCAACGCAAAGATTTCTTGCATAAGCTGTCACGGCAGATAACCAATGCTTACACAGCGGTGGTGATTGAAGACTTAAATATGCGGGGGATGGCGCAAGGCCTCCATTCGGCACAATCTACAAACATACATCGATAGATAACTCATAACCTAGGGACTACCATTTTTGGCTATCATTGTCTAGGCAATGAAAAGAACAGATTGTCGTAGGAACTGAGGGATTTTTCGTTTAACTTGCCAGCCGTTTTTCGCCATCATTTTTATCGATTGTATCACATGGGTATACAATCGATGTTTTTTCTCAAAAAGGCCTAGCACAGTCTGATCGGACTCGGGCCCTCGGTGCGGGAACCAGCCGACCTCCCGCTCGGAATGAACCGATGTGTTGCACCCCCGCTTCCCTACGTTCCGTAGGGGTGGGGATGAGCGGCCACACACGCCCGGAGCAATTGCTCCGGCAGTCGGGGACCGAAGAACCGTCGGTTAAACCGATACACAAACTCGGCAAAGTAAAGATTGCGCCGCGTCCGACCGCGTCCATGATAGGTGCCGTCTAAAAAGGCCTTGGCATTACTAATGAAGACGTTAACCCAGTGAAACACCTCGGCCGCCTGCGGATCGGTACTGAGGGTGACCTCACACGTGGCCTTCAGTATTTTGGCGGCTTTGGCATACACTTCGGCTCCATCGGTGCGCCAGGTACTCTGGGGTTCCACGTGGTCCTGCAACCGCTCCGTGACGGTTTCCTGCGTTAAATCGGGCACTTTTTCGAGAAATCCGTATTGCGGATGACCGTGCTCGTCTAAGCTGACCCCCACCAGCGTCGGATCTTGGTCGGTGCCACGGCCCCGTTTGCCGGGCCCATGACTGACCCCGCCAAAATACGCGTCATCCAGCTCAATCATCCCGCCCAATTTATAGCGCCCATTGCGTTCAGCCATGGCCTGCTGAATTTTGTGATGTAAAAGCCAAGCGGTATGGTACGCGATACCCAGTTCTCGCGCCAAGGTCAGCGCGGCGACGCCGCGCTTGTCAATCGCGACCAGATAAATCGCCCAAAACCACATCGGCAACGAGATTTTGGAGTGATGAAAGACGGTTCCCGCTGTCACACTGGTCTGCCGACGGCATTCTTGGCATTCGTAGAGATCGATCCCGTGCCGATCTTGCCGAGGAATA
>JAKAAL010000941.1 GCA_021802375.1 Bacillota bacterium
GTCGGGAGTATTGGCCTCACGGCTTTTGATCCGAGCCCGGAAGCCCAAACGGCGTTGGTTAAAGCATTGCAAGGCAAGATTTCTCCGTCGGCTCAATGGCCCATCACTTTGGAGGTGAGAAACCGATGACATCAACGCAAATTCGTATTAAGAAGTCTCCCCGAAATAATAAGAAAGCGGCCCGCCGTATCAATCCGGAAGGCCTGGGCCGTCTCTTAATGATTGCCTTGGTCTTTGGGTTGCTAACCTTTTCCCGCGGCATTTATTGGTGGTTTGGATTCGGTTTCCTCGGCCTTATTTTGGTCACCTTATCCATGCGTTCCAGCCGTCGGCTAGTGCCTTGGATGGCTTCGATTGCCGAATTGATGTTAGCCTTTACCCACACCGGCATCATGCCCTTTGGGTGGGGAATGGCCAGTTTAGCGACAGCGTTCACGGTGTATTTGGTGATGTTGTTAGCCCCTCACCGCGAGACTGGTCGCGTAGCACCCGACGCAAGATCTTACCGACCGCCGACTTGGGTAGGCTATCCACCACTTCATAAAAGCGCGGAACTTTATACCCCGCCAAACGCTGCCGGCAAAAAGCGTTAAGGTCATCCAAATCCAACGGGGACCCGCTCCGGCTCACGATATACGCCTTGATGGTTTCGCCTCGGTACGCATCGGGAATCCCGACTACGGATGCCTCTAGGACCGCGGGGTATTGGTACAGTACTTCTTCGACTTCGCGGGGATACACATTAAAACCGGAGCAAATGATTACATCTTTTTTACGGTCCACAATACGAAAATACCCATCGGAGTCCATTACGGCTACGTCTCCGGTATGAAGCCATCCTTCTGCGGAAAGGGTGTCTTTAGTTTCCTCTGGTCGGCGCCAATACCCTTTCATCACCTGGGGACCCTTAACCCATAGCTCTCCGGCCCCACCTATAGGAACTTCCTTGCCCTCCTCGTCGACAACACGAGCTTCTGTGCCGGGATATGGCAATCCAATGCCCGGTTTTCGAGGGGCATTCCATAAAGGTTGGCAATGCGTTACCGGAGACGCTTCCGAAAGCCCATAGCCTTCCACCAATCTGCCCCCCGTCAATCGTTCAAATTCTTCTTGGACCTGTTGCGGCAATGGGGCAGAGCCACTAATACAGGTCCTAATAGAAGATAAGTCCAATTGCGTATGACGAGCATATTCAGCCAATGCCACATACATCGTCGGGGCTCCAGGAAATATTGTAGGATGGTGCGCTGCAACCAGTTCTGCTGCAGCTTGGGGAGTAAATCGCGGTAAAAGTAGCAGGCGCGCGCCAATCAGAATCCCTAAATTCATCCCCACTGTCATCCCATAGACATGAAACAACGGCAATCCTAAAAGCACCGTATCTTGACTGTTCGACAACAAATGGTACATCCACCAGCGAGACTGGACCGCGTTGGACAACAAATTCCAGTGGGTAAGCATCGCACCCTTGGGAGTTCCCGTGGTCCCCCCAGTATACTGCAACACGGCAACATCTTGTGTCGGGTCAATGGGGACCGTCTCTGGCTCTTGCTCTGTTGCCAACCAATCGGAAAGGCACAGCGAACCCGGATATTCGGCACTAGCCTCGTGTTCTTTTTGTCCATCGTTGGCGATGTCGGCAAAAATCACCGGAAACGGCAATCCAGGCGGAAGTTGAGATACTGCTTGGGTGGGTACCACCAAAGCCTTAGGCGCTGCGTCCAACAACAAAACCGCCAATTCAGCAGGAGTATAAAGGGGATTTAAGGCAACCACAATGGCGCCGCAGCGTAAGATTCCATAATAGGTCTCTACAAAAGCAAAGCAATTGGGCAACAGTAGAGCGACCCGGTCACCTTTGTGAATGCCAATGTTAGCTAGTGCCTTAGCGATCTTCCCAGTGTTTTTCCAAAGTTCTCCATAGGTCCGGGTTTGTTTTTCAAAAATTAAGGCCACTTGCTGCGGTGGCTTCCCTTCCAAACTCCGGTACAAGGGTTGTGGCGTCTCTGCCAAGTCATGAGGCACATCATCGTAAAATTGCAACCAGGGTTTGGTGTTCATGGTTACTTCCCCCGGAATCGTGGTCGACGTTTTTGCATAAAGGCCATCACACCTTCCATGGCGTCCTGCGTGGTCATTAAGTTCAAAATCTCCGTGGTCTCCCGCTCCTGAGCCCCTCCCGGATCCTCATCCAACAACAAGCGCTTGATGGCACCGAGAGCTAGAGGCGGCAAACTCGCCAGTCGATCAGCCTGATTCACCGCGTAGTCCAACAGCAAGGCCGGTTCCACTACCTGCGTCACCAGACCCATGCGGTAAGCCTCGGGTGCATCAATCGGGTCTCCGGTCAATAACAGGTGAGCGGCTCTGGAGCGTCCAATGAGTCGCGGCATTCTCACTGTACCACCCCAACCCGGGATGATGCCCAAATTAACTTCCGGTTGCCCAAACCGCGCTTTGGTCGAAGCAATGCGAATATCTGCGGCCATCGCCAACTCGTTACCGCCACCAAAGGCAATCCCATTGACTGCCGCCACCACGGGTTTGGCTAATCCTTCCAGACCGCCAAATATTTTAGCGCCCTTGCGAAGAAACTCCGGCAATTGGCCTCCTAACTTCATGAAGCCAGCTAGATCTGCCCCCGCCGCAAAAGTATAGCCGGCCCCGGTAATAACCACCGCTTTGACGTCATCATTGCTAGCAACCTGATTCAAAAGTTGTTCCAATTCAGTTAAAACGTCCATACTGATGGCGTTGACCGGTGGATGGTTCAG
>JAKAAL010000942.1 GCA_021802375.1 Bacillota bacterium
TCCCCAATCGAATTATTCTGCGCGCAGAATTGACAACGATGCTGTCTCTTTCACCCGCCACCCTTACGCACCATGTGCGGGACTTAATTGATGCCGGGTGGGTGGAAGAACAACACGTGCGGCGTACATCCGGAGGGGGAAGGCCCCGCGTGGGTCTGGCATTGCGCAATACGGCGACCTATGCGGTGACAATGACCTTTTCACCGACATCTCTCACGGCTGCGGTGATTGATTTCGGGGGACATATTGTCGCCAAAACCCGCGTGGAGCAGCCGATGGGGCGCGTGACTGACGCCATGGCGACGGTTGGTCGGGTCCTTCATGACTTGGTTCGTGCCCAGGAGGAAAAATTTCCGCGATTTGCGGGTATTGGGCTGGCCATCCCCGGTATATGGGATCCAGAGAGCGAAACCGTTGTGTTTACGCCCAATTTACCGGAATGGGCAGGCATGAAACTGCGAGATTTGATTCAACGTCATCGGCACGACGAACCCGTTTTCATTGCCAATGACGCCGACGCCGGCGCCTGGGGCGAATTGTGGTTTGGGGCTGGGCGCGACGTGCAAGACATGATGTATGTGCTGTATGACATTGGCATCGGTGCCGGCATCATCATTCAGCGCCAGTTAATCCGCGCGCAGAATAATTCGATTGGGGAAATTGGGCATATGCTTGTTGATTCCAGCAATAAGGACATTCAGTGCGGTTGCGGTCAATATGGCTGTTTAGAAGCTCTTGGCTCATTAACGGCTCTACAGCATTACCAAGATCAAGGCATGGAGCTTCCTCAGACCCTTGATAAGATATCACGTTATTTATCCATTGGGCTCGGCGGTTTGATTAATGTCTTGTCACCGCAAATCATTGTGTTCAGCAGCCATATTTTTGCGCATTACCCGGCCTTGTGGCCGTCGGTGGTACGAAATACGCGCGGACGGCTACTCCAGCACTTAGTGCATAAAACCCAATTCCTCCAATCCCCTTTAGGCGACAACGCTTCGCTGCTGGGACTCGCAGGGCTGCTCTTTGAACAAGAATTAACCAGATCCCAAGGGCAGACGGTTAGTACGGTCAATCCATCGCAGTGGCTCATCCATCCTGCTAGTTCTCCCGCGCCTTGAAGTGCAGTCTTGCGGGTTCAGAACTCGGGGTGTCAGATGGCAAAAGGGCATCGGTTGAAACCATATTAACCAAAGCAAACAGGGTGCATTAAATTTGGAAGGGGAGGAATTATCGTGAAAAAGACAGTGCTGGCTATGGTTTCAGGACTCGCGATAGTGCTGGCGGGTTGTGGTCAAAGTCAAGCGACCGCTCCGGTCGCTAAGAAAACAGCAGGGCCCGTCACGATTGTCTGGACCGCAAGCCCTATTGCGGGACTCGGCGTGCGAAAGACACTCATTAGTCTCTTTGAAAAATCGCATCCCAATATTAAGGTAAAACTCATTACAGCGCCCACGAGCACGAATACCGACAAGGCAGCCTTAACCACACAAATTTCCAGCGGTTCGGCCACTCCCGACGTATACATGGGGGATGTGATTTGGCCAGCGCAGTTTGCGCATGCGCATTTGGCACTGGACCTCTCCCACCACCTGCCGTCCAGTTTTTGGAGTCGTTTTGCCCCCGGGTTAGTTCAAGGCGCTTCGTATAAGGGTCAAGTTTATGGCGCCCCCTTCTACATGGATTCCGGGTTTCTTTATTATCGCAAAGATTTGCTGGCCAAGGCACACTTGCCCGTTCCCAAAACCTGGGCCCAACTGGTTAGCGATTCTGAGACCTTGCAAAAAGACGGCTTGGTTAAATACGGATTTGTCTGGCAAGGCAACACCTATGAAGGGCTCACCTGTGACTGGATGGAATACATGACCGATGCAGGCGGCACGGTGCTCAATGCGGCGGGAACCAAGGCGGCTATTGACTCCCCGGCATCGTTAAAAGCGCTGACCTTTATGCGCTCGCTGATTACCAGCCATGTGTCCCCCGCCGCTGTGACCACCTTCGAAGAACCCCAGGCGATGGCCGTCTTTGATGCCGGCAAATCCGCTTTCTTGCGGAACTGGGACTATGCCTGGGCCAACTCCAATAGTCCGACCGACTCCAAAGTTGTCGGCAAGGTCGGGGTAGCACCGTTGCCGACCTTTTCAGCCAGCAACTATCCAGGCCATTCGACTATTGGCGGATGGAACATCTATGTTAATCCCCACAGCCAGCACATCCCTCAGGATTTGACCTTCATCAAGTGGATCACAGGCACCCAAGCCCAGACCGTCTTAGCGACAAAATTCTCGGAAATCCCAACGAATTACGCGGTGCAAAAGAACCCGGCCGTGCGCAAGGTAAATCCCGTCTTGGCCACCGTCAGTCATGTGCGGCTGGTTGCCAGACCCTCGAATACGCCGATCTATCCAAAGGTCAGCCAGGCCATATATTCCAACATCAATGCCGCTCTCAACGGGTCCGTGAGTCCTAGCGTGGCACTGAAAACAACCCAGACTCAGATCAATCAGGCCATATCACAAAACGGACTCTAATCGTGCCGAGCGGGAGAGGGGAACAGGCATTCCCCTCTTACTTTTCAGCCAAAGAAGGGACAATCATGGCAATACGGGTATCATTGGCGCATCGTATGCAGCGTCACCGTCCGACCAGATATTTGGTCTCCCAAGGATGGACGTTTGCATTGCCGGGACTTTTGATCATCTTGGCTATCACTATTTTCCCGGTTTTGTATTCGATCTTCGTGAGTTTTAATCACGTGGCGATTACTTCATCG
>JAKAAL010000943.1 GCA_021802375.1 Bacillota bacterium
ATCTTCAGGTCCCCTTCAACACTTTCCAGGAGGGCGCGAGATCCTAAGGAGCGCAAGCGAAGAAATGCAGAAATCGGGGTAAGCTGATCAATATTAAATCGTTTGACTAGAGCCAGGTGAGGACTGTCTCCCTGCCATAGCCGCAGTCCCTGTTCTCGATCCATAAGGCGCCTCCCGCAAAAAATAGACCTTCTCCCATTGGGGACGAAGGTATCTCCGCGGTGCCACCCTGATTAGACCGAAACGGTCTCACTTAGCCGATACGGGATGTCAATCATCCGACTCCGATATCGTCTTCCCGGTTAACGGTGGAAGAATCCGTCCAAGCCTACTCACTTTTCGGTTGGAAGCTCACGGGCCCATTCGTTAGGTTGTGACGTGCCCCCCTTGCACCGATAAGGAGGCTCTCTCGAACGACGTTCACCTAAGTACTCTTCCCGGTCATTGCCGATGACTACAACCCATAGGTTGCTATATCCCTGAGTTTACTGCCGTTTTTTCTGATTGTCAATACGTCATGCCGCCTAAGAACCCTCGTTTCATCGCCCCGTCGAGTTAAAACCGTTTCTTTAAAGGCGGTCATCAACCAGATTCAGACGGGGATTAAAGGACGCCTTCGTTCTTCAGCCACGACCTGCTCCGGCGGTGGCTTGTTCGGCGTCCCAATGCCCTGTGCGCCGTCACCGGGCGCACACTAGGACGAAATGTCGCGAGTTGAGCCAACAGCCTTACGGTTCGCAGGCCACCATCGACGAAACCTCGCAGGGGCTGACGGCCCATTCGCAAGACCCTGGCTCCGGCAGTGGTGGACGCACCGGATGATTTTCTGGTGCTTACGCACTCTCTTCGATATGGCCTTTGGCGTTGGGGATTGATATACTCGGCATTAACGATCTGATACTGGCACCGATCAGGTTTGAGTGCCATAGCCCTCTTGATCAAGGAGTACGTTTCAATTCTTTGGTGGCGAATATATAGATGGCATACAGGATGTATGGCATTCTCGACTCCCATGAGCCTCTGCAACACTTGCAAAAATCTTGCGTTCCGATAGATTCTGCCTGGCAGCATCTTTGGACCAGATGAGCCGAGCTAGCATGGCAGGAACTGATCTCTTCGCAGAAAGTCGGTACGATATCGATTCCTGTGATGCCGTGGAGCGCGGAACACCGGGTCGGTTCGTTCTATCGGCCTCGTCTAAACCCTCGCCGTCGGATTGACAACCCTCCGCTCCTTCCATACACTTTAGCCAGTCTTAACCGTGGGGCTGGGCGAAAGGTATGCGGCTCGCCGCCCTGCCATCTCCGGCCAGCTTTCGGTGGCCGGTCCGTTCAGTGACTTCGATGAGGAGGCATAGAAATTTGGAACGATTTCGTATTGACCTTTTAGACCGCGAGCTCTCTTGGAAAAATCGTCCCCAGTCATGGGAGACAGGTTCGGCTGCCCTTACGATGGTCTCAGGCCCCGCCGAAGATTGGTTCTTGGATCCGTCTGGGTTGTCGATCAAACGGAATGCCCCATGTGCGTTGTTCGAACCGATGAGCCAAGACTTCTTGCTCCGTGCGAAAGTAACGGTCCATTTCCAAGAGAAGTACGATGCCGGCACGCTCCACATCCAGGTTACCGACGACCTGTGGGCCAAGCTGTGCTTCGAATACTCTGCTCAGGGTCAACCGACCATTGTCTCGGTCGTTACTCGAGGCACCTCCGACGATTGCAACTCCACCGCCATCGAAGGAAATTCGGTTTATTTACGAGTCTCAAAAGTCGGCAAGACATTTGCCTTTCACTACTCTCTTGATGGTCAATGGTGGAACCTGGTCCGTTATTTTGCTTTAGGTGGCACCGATCCGGTCAGGCCTGGATTTTCGGTGCAATCTCCCATCGGGGCAGCCTGCGCTGCCTCGTTCAGTGAAATTGTCTATGCTCTTGAGACTCTAGACGATATCCGCAACGGAAAATAAGCTTCGTAGAGGGGCTCCACGGCATCTGGTCCGGTCCAGAGCAACGGGGTGGCGTGCGGTCCGACATCGCCGGAACGAAGGTGACCGCCTTCTCTCCGAGCCTTTTGAGGGGTAAAAAACACACCATAGCCACACGAACGGCCGGCTATTTACCAGAATATTCCGCAACATCCGGGGTTCGCCTCCTCCCGGTGAGGCTCCACGGACATGCACCCTCAGATCAGTCAGGTTGTAGGGATGAGTCTCCCCCCCCGCTTTCTTTACGGAAGCGTATGCCCTTTAAGCCAATGCGCCGATCCGACTGATTTTGCGTGGGACGTTGGTACGACGTGTCATACCACTAGGATTCAGGAGGTGATGAGATCGGCCGAAGCGTCGTACGAGGGACAGGCCGCAGGCAATTCGGTGGTCCAGTGGTTTGGAAGACGCAAAAGGAGACCATAAGCCCCTCATCTCCAAGCATGACGACCTTGCGAACCTCATTTTATCCTGAATAGGCGATTTCGGTGGCCTCACCGGCAACGGCTTTGTCGCACGATCTGGCGTACGAATGCGGTGGACGCGTCACACACGCCATCCGTAAGCGGTCGGCGACCCGGGTTCCCAGGTACCGACGATTAAATCGATCCGTCAACGCTTCCAAACACCGTTGCCGTCGGGGACTTCCGAGGGTCGTCCGCGCCCGTGATAGGTGCCATCGATAACGGTTGTCGCGAGACTAATGAGCGTATTCATCCAATGAAACACTTAAGATGCGTTGAGATCACGACTCAAGGTCACTCGATGATCCGCGGGATGAGCTGTGGC
>JAKAAL010000944.1 GCA_021802375.1 Bacillota bacterium
TTACGCGTGTACCCCAAAAGACTTCTTTGTGGGTACAGCTGACAGGCGCCAAATGATGACGGCAGCATGCGGGTTTCAGGGCCGCCGGCGGGACCCCCTTTTCGGGTACACCCGTTCTCCACCTGTTTTGTCTTTGCGTGTCGAACTCTGTCAGGGAAAAGGTGTCGCAAATGGCTCGCCCCCTCTTGCGCAGGGGAGGTCATAACCCCGACAATTGAATCTGATGTGGCTAGTTCTTTACGAATAAGCCGAGAACAGGAGGATGGTTGCATTATGAAACGAAAGAGGTTAATGCGTTCTCGCGAGGACATGTTGGACTCATTATGAGTTTGGCTATATTGGGCGTGTCCACACAGGTATTTGCTGAAACGCCATCGGATGCCATATCTCATCCCATTCCCATTGCCGCTATTCATGCATTAACTGCCCATGGCGCCCCGATGGCCCATGCTACGGTCATGTTATTCGGAAAACCTCCGCAATCCGGTCGCGGTCTCCCGGTAGCAGAAGCCAGAACTAATGCTCAAGGGAATGTCTATCTTATGTATACTCCCGCCGCTTCGATTATGCATGCGGCACGCGCGAACAACGGGCAAGCCAATTTTACCGTGGTTGTTAGCATCCCTCATCATTCCCCTGATGTCTATACTTTGTCGCAAAATCTTTGGGGCAATCCTCAGGTTTTAGCAACCACAGCTCCCGCCATCACCTTGCAACCCCAAGGCAAAACCGCTCCGTGGATGACAGATCGAAAAACCTTGGTCGCATTGCAAACCTCTTCCAAGAACAACTTGTTATCTCAATCCGTGCAGAGTCCCACACCCATGCATACTGTTTCTCCCCAAGCATATTGTGGGTACGTTCAATCCATAGATGGTTCCACCATTAGTTGGACTAAGGTGGGAGAATTACACAATTCGGGAGACGCTTCGGCCAGGTTTAGCTACGGCCGCACAGCGGATTCAACCATCGGTGTCGGGTATTCGACAGGCTCCACGGGCCCATGGTCTCTGGATGGAACGGCCGGCGTCTCCAATACCAATTCCGTAACGGAAACGCAGCATGTACCGACTGGACAATGGCCCAATCAAGGATACCAACTCTTATCGAAGTTCAGCTATGAACGCATTTACTTTCAGAGCGCCTGTGGAGACAACGTGAACTTTCCTCCCTACTATCTTGTGAAACCCACGGCATGGGATGGGAGCATGATTACGGGTCAAAATGTCAGTACTGAACCTTCGCCAAATTCACAATATGTTGATGCGCAAGGGCCCAATACAGGATTTGTGCGGAATAGCGGAACCGCTTTCGATTATCGCAATGCATTTAATGCCTTCGGTGCCAGTTTAACTGCGCAAAGCGGGTTTAGCACTAATGTTCAAGAACAGTGGCACTTTTATAACTATACGCAATATCTCTGGGGCAACAATGGGTTTCCTACAGTGTCTTCCATTATCTATGCAGGAAATCATGCATGAAGGCATGGCATGGTGTGACACGTCGTAGATTTTTGATGGGCTTGTCGGGTGCCATCATCCTGTTAGGTCTGGTGGCCTTGGAGTCCGTTCAATTGCTAAATACTTCCGGTGGGCCGATTGCCGCCAAGTTGCGCACCAAGCATGCCGGGTATTACGCCGAATCTTATGCGGGCTTTGTTAACCAAACCGCGACATTTACCGGGTATTTTCTCAGCGATCATACCGGTTTAGCAGAAAAAGTCCTGGCAATTACTCCGACCAATGTTCCCTCCCACACCCGTGTACGCGTCGGGTTAAGGGATCATCCTGCTACGGTTGGCCATTCTTTAAAATGGTCGGCACTTCTACAACCTGTATCCCATACGCTCCACAGCACGACGACGCGGGCTATGGGAGTGAGTCCCACGGTTTTAATGCAAGCCACCAAACCCGGCGTTTATGTCATCAATGGCTTGCTCATAACCTATCGATGGGATCAAAGTGTATATCAAGCGTATCTTCCGGACCAATTTGTGCTCTGTGTAGGATCCGCCCATCATCGCGGCGTTTGTCCCCGTCGCATTGCGCCACCTCCTCCGAGCTGGCCATTGTCATGGTCGCAAGCTTGGCATCTTCTTATGAACCGTCTATAACCCCCACGAGATTTGCTTTGCTATGGATACTTCTTTGTCTAACATTACCCAAGACAAGACGGCACTGGAAGTTTTCTGGGTTGGCGTGAAGGAACAGGGATGAACTGTACTTCTTTCATTCGGAGGACTCTGATTTTCTCGACGGGAGTTCCTCTTTAGATGAGACAATCCCCAGCCAGGATGGATGTATGGCAAGGAGTCACGGCCCGATTTTCGATGACCGCATCGCTTGTTGAAGCGAACTCACGGCGAAACCATAGTGTTTCGCCGCTTTCCGGTAACTCAGGCTGCCGAACTGCACGGCTTGGATTGCCTGAGTCAACTGCCGGGCTCGTTTGGGGTCATCCATAATCCGGGGACGACCCAAGGCTTTGCCTTCGCGTTTGGCCCGGTCCATGCGCCACACCAGGATCACGTCGATCTTATGGAGCCGGGCATCGTCCATCAGACGGTGCCCGGCTATCCGGTGGTTCAGGTCCGTGGTGGGGGCGTGATCCACATATTCGCTGACGACAATTCCCTCCTGGTTTTGCGCATACTCGCGCAAGGGCAGGAGCTGGGTTTCCGGGTTTTGGTCTTTGTCTCGGGTAGAAACGCGAGCATAGAGGGCGAGACGCATAGCACTCATCCTTTCTCCGAGGTGTTGGCGTTAATTAG
>JAKAAL010000945.1 GCA_021802375.1 Bacillota bacterium
GGTATCGGCTCTTCTCAACCGGAAATTATGAGCAACTCTTTGGTGGTTAAACTCTCGAGCAAGCTGAAAGCCAACGCAGCCCTGCTTAACGCGCCTGTCGTCGTGCAAAATCGCTTTACGCGCGACATCTTAATGAAAGAATCCACAATTGCCCCGGTCATCGAACTCGGAAGTCATGCGGATGTAGCTATGGTGGGCATAGGAGCCGTTGGCCAGTTCTCGACCTTGAGCACCCTCTCTCATTTAGAACCGTCATCTTTCAAGGAGTTGATGAGAGCGGGTGCTGTTGGCGACATCTGTTCCCGTTTTTACACTATCGAGGGCAAACCTCTGACCAGTGAATTGGACGACCGCACCTTGGGCATCCCTTTGATGGCCTTGAAAACCGTTCCCCGTGTAATCGCCGTCGCGTGGGGGAAGGAAAAGGTTCAGGCTATTTTAGGAGCATTGCGCATGGGTATTATCAATGTTTTGGTAACAGATCGGCACACTGCCGAAGGGATCCTTAATTTCGTCTAATGTTCTTAGGGTCTGTCTTTGTGAAGATTAAATACAGGAAGATGGCCTATAAGACGAATTCTTTTAAAGAGGCAGGGATCAAAGTTATGAGAACGTTTTCCGTGACAATTGAGAATCCGGTGGGCCTCCACGCTCGCCCGGCGTCAGTTCTGGTTAAAACGGCCAAAGGGTTTGTCTCCAACATTACAATTTTCAAAGATACGAAGCGTGCTAATGCCACGTCGATTCTCTCGGTGCTGTCCTTAGGAGCCAATAACGGAAGCAGCTTAGTCTTTGAGATTACGGGCCAGGATGAAGAAGAAGCCCTTTCGACCTTGAAGCAGATGGTGGAGGAATACCTGGGACCCATCCAGATACAGGACGGAAGCGAAAAGAGGCACCCGTCATGAAGGAATTAAGCGGCCTCGGACTATCACCCGGGCGCAGCCAGGCTCCGGCCCACTGGCTATTATATTCCCTCTCTTTGGAGGATTCCGCAACTCAATATCTCTCTTGGGAAGACGCCCGCCAGATAGTAGTGGAGAAACTGCAACAATCCGAGGAAGAGGCCGAGTCAGAGGTATTGAAAGAGTTGCTGGTTGCTCAGCAGATGATTGCCGACGATCCCGAATTGGCGAATCGCGTTCAGGCTCATGTCCAATCGGGGGAACAGCTTGCCGACGCGATTGAAAACGCTACCGCAGAAATCGCCGCCGAATTCGAGCGGATGGACGACCCATACTGGCAGGCACGTGCGGATGATGTGCGCGATGTGGGAAGACAACTTCTCGCCGCGGTCCAGGGCAGAGGTTCGGGCCGAACATCTCTCATTCCCGGACAACCCGTGATCGTCATGGCTGAGAAATTATTTCCTTCGGACACGGTAAATCTATCACACCAGGATGTCCGCGGTTTTCTTCTCCGCGAAGGCAGTCCGACTTCGCACGTGGCGATCCTCGCCCGTTCCTGGGGCATTCCTGCCGTAGTTCTAGGACCTGGGCTAAACGAAATTGGCGAGGGCGATGTCGTGTTCCTTGACGGTGAAAAAGGTATTGTGGTGATTGATCCGGATCCTTCCCTATCACCGGCTTCTGACCACGAAACGATAAAATGGCCGATTCTTAGCGATCATGTCTTTACCCTCGATGGCATCTCCATTCATATCGAAGCCAATATCGGGTCCGTGGATGACGCCAGAAGGGCTCGTAACAACGGCGCCGACGGCGTGGGTTTATTGAGAACGGAATTTCTCTTTAACCGGGATCAGGTGCCAGACGAAGATGAGCAGTTTGAACTGCTAATGCAAATGGCCCGCATTATGGACGGCAAACCGATGGTTGTGAGGCTCGCCGACATTGGCGGGGACAAGCCAGTTCCTTTTCTTGATCTGCCCGCAGAGAGTAATCCCTTTTTAGGCGTGCGGGCTATTCGCTTGTTGCCACGTTATCCACATTTGTATGATGCTCAAATTCGTGCGGTATTGCGCGTAGGCCAGCAATATCCCGTACAACTCCTGTTTCCCATGGTGGCTACCATAGAAGACTGGTCTTTATGTCGCTCACTGGTGGAACAGATCCGAAGTGACACCCAGCTTAATCCTATCTTGGTAGGATGCATGATTGAGGTACCCTCCGCTGTCTGGCTAGCTGATGTTTTGGCACAGACGGCAGACTTTTTCAGCATTGGTACCAATGACTTAATTCAATACCTATTCGCCGCCGATCGCACTGCCCCCTCCTTAATCAACTATTATCAGCCCCTAAATCCAGCGGTTTTGCGAGCTATCAAACACGTCATTGCGGTTGGTGAACATCATCACATCCCCGTGTCCGTGTGCGGCGAGATGGCTGGAGATCCGGTGAATCTCGAAATTCTTCTAGGACTGGGCCTGAATAGATTGAGTGTAGACCCTTACCGAATTCCGGAGGTCAAAAACCGAGTGAGGACTTTGGATATCCGAAGTTGCAAGCAGGCGGCACGACGGTTCTTGACCCAAAAGTAAAAATGATCTATATCCTAATAATGATGGCGTAGGGTAAAAGATTTGCAGAGGACACGTTGTATGGTGTTGTCTTCTGACAGTAACGTGAGAAAAACCATGTGTCCCGTTAAAACAAAACATGTAAACCACCGCAAGAAAAATTTGGACCTGTGTAATTTACCACACTAAAGCGAGCCTATTGCCTGGCCGCGACGCCAACTCGGATAGGAGAGTTTTCATAAAGTCCTTGACGTGCGGGTTTCGAAGACTTGTTGGCGATTCCCCGCG
>JAKAAL010000946.1 GCA_021802375.1 Bacillota bacterium
CGATTGAACGCGTGATCAGTCTCGCCGGGGTCACCGATCTCCGTGCCATGTGGCAGGTATTACACGGGGCCGCCCCCGTAACCGATTTTATCGGGGGTCTCCCGGAAGACCATCCCGAGCGCTATGACGATGCTTCACCAATAACGTTACTACCGTTGGGCGTGCCCCAAGTTCTCATTCACGGCACGGAAGACAATCGGGTACCGATTGAGCAAAGTCGGCAATATCTCGAACGCGCCCAAGTACTGGGTGACCCCGTACGGCTCATTGAACTCAATGGCGTGGACCATTTCCAGATCATCGCCCCAAATTCTTCCGCATGGAACGCGGTACTCGACGTGATAAAAGAATAGAAAGAGCCACTTTACCATTCCCCCCTGACCGCTACAGACATGGGATAACTTAGGTCAAACAATCGCCAATATCCCGTAATCTCTTAGAGCTGTTCTGACCCCGATTCCATGAGACTCAACCCGGGTCGCTCCATCCATTGAGGCTTGTGCCGGACTCGGGAATTTGACACAACATTATAGAATGGTAATACAGTTGCAAATGACATCTTCGAGGAGGTTCCCACAGATGCGGGAAATATCCACGCGAGTTGCCGGTGGCGGGCGCATTGTTATCCCGGCAGATTTTCGTAAGTCTCTTGGCATCCAGGAGGGTGATGTAGTGTTAATACGGCTTGAAGATAGTGCAGTTCCTCTCCGAAAAGCGCTGGTGCGAGCGCGCGAACTGACTGCCCAGTATATCTCCCTTGACCGCTCACTTGCGGAGAAACTCATTATGGAGAGGCGAAGAGATACCCGACGTGAGTGAGGCTATATTAGCTTTTTCTGCCGTGTTGGCTTATTTACAGAGCGAACCGGGGGCTGAAATAGTCGAACCAATTTTGTTGGGAAAATCCTTGATAAGTGCGACTAACCTGGCTGAGATAGTATCCAAACTGAGGGATGGCGGTATGCCCGATCCTATGATCAAGGACGTACTGACTGAACTTTCGCTGACCATCATTCCCTTTGACGCGGATGGTGCTTTTCCCGCCGGGTTTTTAGTTGCGTCGACCAAAAGTTTAGGACTTTCCTTGGGGGACCGAGCTTGTATAAGTCTTGCTATCTCTCGCCATCTACCGGTCTTGACAGCGGATAGGATTTGGACGCGCCTGTCCTTACCTGTGGAGATCTGTGTAATACGCCATTGATATTGTTAAAGCGAGGTCTCCCTCCAATCCCTAACCATTTTCTCCAGAACATTTCCCGACCTGCCTTAGAAAATCTGTTTCCCGAATGCGGAGATTGCGCGCGTAGACCGCTGGGATCATGGTCGCGGGCCAGGTCAAGTGTCTTGCAGTGATTGACCACTACTCGCATGAGGCCCGGCAGTGTCTTCCCCTCCAACGGTCCCTTTTTGGTCCAAGAAGACCAGTCGTATCCCACCGTTCCGGGCACCGTGCACTAGGGCGATCTTTTCGCTGGTGATCTTCTGCCTTTGTGACCAAGCCCATTTTTTCGGGGACACCGACACCGGTAGGATACGGTATCCGTTTATAGGTTAGAAAGCCGAAAGGAAATGGATATGTCACAACGACACCGGAACGCAGTGGACGCCGACCCTCAACAACGAGAGACCAATTCCACGACGGAAATGATTCATGAGTGGGTAGCTCGATACCACGTGGCGCTCTATCGTTTTGCCGCCGGATATACGCGCGACTTCGGCATTGCGGAAGATGTTGTCCAAGAAGTGTTCATTCGGGCATGGCAAGTCTACAAACAGCGCCAACAACCGTTGACGGCTGCATGGTTTTATCAGGTGACCCACCGTCTCTGTGTTGATCAGCATCGTCGTTCGTCCCGGGAACGTAAAGAAAGAGAGCACATGACAACCACGCTCGAACGCCCGGGAGAGACGTGGCAAGAATCCATACTGGACCGCGTCGCAGTCCGTAGGGTGATGAAGCAGTTGTCGCGGGTCGATCAAATTTGTCTGTGGCTTTTTTATTACGGGGATTGGACGGTTCGGGACATTGCCGTCGAACTGGGTCAAACCGAGAATGCTGTCAAGCTACGATTGTTAAGGGCCCGGAATCGATTTCGGAAGTTATGGGAGGGGGGAGAATCATGAGCGAATCGACCTTGTCGCCTGACGAACAACGCCAGCTAAAAGAAGACTTTTCGCAAGTTCTGGGCCCTCTGGTGGATGTGCCAAGGGCAGAGGTGTTCATCCCGGACCCGCGTTGCCTCGCGAGGAGGTATCGCCGTCGCCCCCCACGGTGGATGGTATTCGTACTCGCCGGGTTGCTTCTGTCGAGTGGTGGGATCGCGGGTGCAGAGACTCTCTTCGGTCCGATAACCTTTCACACCAATCAATTGCCAGTTCCCAAACATCCGACGCCGGTGCCGAAACACCTTCCGGCCTCCCAAACAGCCATCTCGCGTCAACGGGCGATGGCTATAGCAGAAACCTATCTCCAAAAGGGCGGGTCTCAGGTCACTGCCAGTAGTGCAAAAATCGTCTCCCGTCAGACACTTGAGTTCCAAACGCATGCGGCATCTCGTAACCTGCCGGCCTATCTTTGGGAAGTTACGTTCCATCATGTCAACACACCGACGTCCGGGCCAAGGATGGTGGCGACACTCGTCGTCGAAATTGGTACCCAAAATGGGATGGTATACGGGTTTTCCTGGAACAATCACTGAAAGGGCCGTTTCTATCTATGACAGGTAAGCGTCGCGAACAAATTTATGTGGCAGGTCGTACG
>JAKAAL010000947.1 GCA_021802375.1 Bacillota bacterium
ATGCCGCGGCATATCGCGAACTGCAAGCATTAGATCGCCCTATCCAACAACGTCTCGTTCAATTTTTGCGCACACGCATTACCGGAGCCGAATCGCCCCGGCGTCTGGGAAAATCGCTCAAAGGGGAAAAAACCGGGTTATGGCGGTATCGTGTGGGAGACTATCGGATTATCGGCCTCATTGAGGATGCCCGCCAAGTTGTCGTGGTTGTCGCTCTAGGACATCGTCGAAGTGTATATCGATGATGTCTTCAAAGTCCTAGACCAACAGGAGGCCCGTAGGGAGCAAACACGACGCATTGAAGACATTCATACGGGGGAGTCCCAAGACCGT
Organism: Bacillota bacterium; assembly: GCA_021802375.1. Next base: position 334 of record JAKAAL010000947.1, read on the forward strand.
CTCCTTGGGGCCGCCAAAGGGCTCTGGAGCCCGTGGCGGAGTATCGCCGTCAGGCCCAGGTGTTAGAGAAACTCAGGCCGAACACATTGCTGGGTAGGCGGCGTAGAGTTCATCACCTGTAGGTCCAATCACCAATGTACCGCCACCCCCCATGAATGCCCGTTTTCCGCACTGATATTACCCCCTGAGGACATAATAGGATCAATGACCCCACCAGATTATACCTAACAGTGCGATTCGCAAGATAGGGGATTGGCACATGTTTTGATCGACAACGCATACACGGATTATGGCGGCATGTGTAGCGGCACCACCCATTGGGTGAAGACCCGCAATCCCTTGATGACAATGGGTTGGGATGCCTAAGACAGAACGAAAGCGCTGTATCACCATAATATAACGTCTTTGCGTTCATCGGCGTTACTATAGTGAAAGATTCAGCAACTATCCAGGATTGACAGGGTGTCTTTGAACATGGGCTCCCGATATGTGCCAATCGACAGATTGTCGATTTAAGGCGCGAGCATGGTATAATTTTTCCGCTTGGTCTTGATGGGGAGGCGATTCGGTGAGTCAACGGATTCGCGTATATCTAAAAATTTTGTTTGCTATGGCCATGGACGCAGGGATGATCAACGTCTCGATGTATTTAGCAATGTATTTGCGTTTTGATGTGCCCCATATTCCTGGCGTATATTTACAGCCGTATCTGCACGTAGCTGTGTTTTTTACGTTGGCGACCATCGTGCTGTTTTGGATCATGCGAATTTACCACCGGTTATGGCAGTATGCTGGCTCTCGTGATGCACAGGTACTAATAGGCGCCATTTTAGGAAGCGCCATCCTATTAGGCGCTTCATTATTTTTAGTTGGGGCTTCGCATTATCCTCGAGGTGTATATCTTCTTTATGTTTTGTTTGCTTTGGCGTTAGTCGGTGGATGGCGGTTTTTGCTGCGATCTTACTATGATTTTACTTGGATCCCTAGGTCTTTGAATGCCCCCCGGATTCTCATCGTGGGCGCTGGTAAGGCTGGTCAGTTAGTTGCTCAGGAGTTGTCACGCCATCCCGAAGTCGGAATAGCCATAGGTTTTTTGGACGATGATGAATTAAAACGCGGCATGCAAATCGGTGCGTTAAAAGTCTTGGGAACCACTCCCCAATTGCGTCAGGTGGCGCGCGATCATGGTGTGGATCAGGTGTTGTTTGCGATTCCGTCAGCTGCGGGCAGCGTTTTGCGCCCTATGGTGGAAGAATGCCGACGTCTTGGGGTCAAGGTGCGCACACTGCCTGCGATTAATCAAATGATAGGCGGACAAGTCCTCGTCAGCCAAATTCGTGATGTGCAAATTGAAGACTTATTGCAACGGGAGCCTGCCACTGTGGATTTAGCGGAAATCGCAGGATATGTCACGGGACGTACGGTGATGGTTACAGGAGCAGGAGGTACCATTGGGTCTGAACTGGCCCGACAAGTTGCGCTCTTTGCTCCCAAAAATTTAATTTTGCTAGGTCTCGATGAGACCTCAATTTTTGACATTGACCGAGAGCTTCGCACCCGACATCCGGAGTTGCCCATCTTGCCGATAGTTGCCGATTTGCGTGACCAACAGCGATTGGAACAAATCCTTTTTAAGACACGGCCCCAAGTAATCTTTCATGCCGCGGCTCATAAGCATGTGCCCCTCATGGAAGTCCAGCCTACCGAGGCGATTCGCAACAATGTTCAAGGGCTGTGGCAACTTATCGATTTGAGCCATCGGATAAAAGTAGAAACTTTTGTCTTTATTTCCACGGACAAAGCGGTGAATCCCACTAGTGTATACGGTACCACGAAGCGAATCGGCGAGATGTTGATTAATATCTACGCCAGACGCTCCGTCACCCGGTTTGTCACGGTTCGCTTTGGCAACGTTCTAGGGTCCCGGGGCAGTGTTATCCCGATTTTTCAACAACAAATTAGCCAGGGCGGGCCCGTGACAATTACTCATCCCGATATGGTGCGATATTTTATGACAGTGGCCGAAGCTTGCCAGTTGGTGATTCAAGCCGGTGCTATGGGATTAGGGGGGGAGATCTTTGTCTTGGACATGGGTGAACCAATTCGCATATTGGACCTTGCCAGCAACTTGATCCGTCTTTCCGGACTTAATCCAGGACAAGACATTGATATCGTGATTACCGGGTTAAGACCAGGGGAAAAGTTATACGAAGAACTGTTGACTCCGGAGGATCAAACTCAAGCCACTAAGCATGAGAGAATTTTTGTTCACAATGGCCAAAATTTTGACCGCGACAATGTTTTGCCGTTGATGGAGTTGTTGGTGGAGGCCGCGCAAAATGACGACGAGCGCCGTATTCGGTACTTATTAAAAGAGATTGTTCCCGAGTATCAGTCTATGGTACCGGTGCCGTTGCAATAAGTCTT
>JAKAAL010000948.1 GCA_021802375.1 Bacillota bacterium
AGCTCGGGATCCTCAAACCCTTCGGCCGCGAGCGCGACCGTCCCACGAATCCATCGTGGAACCCTATCGGGAGATGGTGATCCAGGCGTTGCAGGACGGGGGGAATCATCGCACGATCCATCCTCTACTCCAACAACAAGGGTTCCAGGGTAGCCCCAACACCGTGTACCAATATATTCTCAAGCTCCGCGCGGAAATCCCGGACGCCCTACGACCCGAGGCCCTGGACGCTCCGGCAGAGCTCCAACTCCGGCAAATTTCTCGCGATACGGTGTACAAACAGATCCTGAAGCAGGCGGCTGACAGCCGCCCACATGATCCGGAATCCCGATCGACGGCGACCGTGTCCACGGATCGCCGCCCCAAGGCCAGCACCAGGGCCGCGTCCCCCTTAAATGATCCAGCCTGGACCTTGATATTTGGCAAGGAGCCGTCCGATGCGGCAGCGACGCTGGCGGAACCCGCCCCCGAGCAAAAAAAAACTCAACCGCCGACCTCTTTGAAGCCCTCGTCGGATCCCACGCCTTCCTGAGAACTCTGGTCCAATTCCTGACGGATTGTTATCGGGTTTTTGACACGGCCGATCCCGGCGCCTTAACGGCCTTTATTCAACACTATCAAGCGTGTGAGATCGGACCCTTGGCCCAATATGCGACCGGACTCGAGAACGATTATGAAGCCGTGAAAAATAGCCTAATCTATCCCGAAATCAGCAATGGGCCGCTCGAAGGGATGAATAGCCGCATCAAAATGAAACACCGACGCGGCGCGGGACGCGCCGGATTGGAGTTACTCAATGCCTACAATGTGCTCCAACCTAAAGATCTGACCGGATGACTCCTGGATTCCTAGCGGGGGCATCTCTCTTTTGCCCAGCCTACCCCCTCTCTTTGAGAAAGAGCCTCCTGTCTTGAATCCCCTTGAAGACGGTCTTCATAGCTGACACGCGTGACTTTCCCACCATCGCCAGCGTTTTCACTTCCTCTAGACGATGTACCCACCGTTGCCGGCAGATTCGTCACGGGTAGCGCAGTTTTGGTTACGAGCCGTTTCAGGTTTTGTGCGGCATTTATGTCACGGTCATGGTGGGTTCGACACTGTGGACAATCCCACTCACATGTTAATGGTACTGATGGCACCGGACATTTTTCCTAGCGTGCTGCTGTGCTCCATAATGCATGACCGTGTCCTAACACAGGATTCATAATCCCGGTGGTGAGGAACGTGGTACACAGAGACTAGAAATTGCGGGTATGTTAGGAGGGATGAGCCGGGGCGAGCACAAAGAAAAGCTGCGAGCATTGATTGAGTGCCTTCCGGATGACTGCACGACGGAGGCATCCAGTACCACTTGTACGTGCAGCAGAAGGTGGAGCGGGGGATGGCCCAATGGACGACAAGTAACATGGACTCTGGCGCGCTGGGCGACCTCGAAGCGGCTGCCTAATACATTGCGCGTGATTCGCCGCATTACGCGTCGTCGCTGAATGTGGAAATTCTCGCCGCAGGCGATCTCTGGTGTTTCTCTCGTACCGCAGGCGACAGGTGCCCGAGCTAGCCGACCCGCATTTCCGCGAACTCATTGTGCCGCCTCGCCGTGGATGTCGTATAGGTGCTCGCCTGAGTTTATAGGCGGCGCGACTTTGGTGCCATCTGGGCAGACCGAGACCCGTGGATTGGCCATTAGCCTTTGGCAGATACTTCACAGAATGAATAAACGGGTAAGGGAGGTTCGCTCCGTAAAATTTTGGTCACGTTAACCAGGGGGCCTGTTGGCTAAAACCCCTTTTTTCAAGTTTTTCAAGGGGGGACACAGCGATTCTGGCGTTCGACAGGCTCCGGTGCGCGAGAACGCCAGGGTTTGCCTGCGGTGGTGGTCCTTGAGGGAGCTTGGAGTGAGGACGGGGAAGGGGTGTGGGTGGAGTATATAGATAGAGAATCCTAACGTTCTCTATCGTCCCAGAAATTTTCATCGCTCACAACGAACTGTCTGCTCGGGGAGGTGTGGCTCTGATGACCGATCAGGCTGTCCTTGAGAAATGGCTCCGCGATAAACGGCCGAAGACCCATGCGATGTATCGGACCGTGTGGGAGGAATTTTTTGCGTGGTATCGGCATCCGGCGTCCACCGTGGGCGCATCGGATGTGCAGCGTTGGGTGCAATCCTTGACGGGGTCACAAGCGACCCGAACCCGGAAGATTCGCACCCTGCGCTCGTATTTTGAGTGTGGCATCGGGTTAGGCTGCTGGACCGAGAATCCCTTCGTGACTGTGAAGAGTCCCGATGGCCCGAGCCGCCTGGCCGAACGGATTCCTACGGCACAGGACATTCTTGCGTTACAACAGGCGGCCGCCGCGGATGGTCCGGCTTCCGCCGCGTTCGTGGCCTTGTTGGTGGGCACCGGGTGCTATGTGAGCGAAGTGGCGCAGACTCGGTGGCAGGACTGGGATGCTACAGAACCGTCCACCTGGCGCTTTCGGTGGCATGAGCATACCCGTCATGTTCCGCTGAATACCGAAACCGTCCAGGCGTTAACGGCATGGCGGCTCGTGGGGCAGAAGGCGAACGGGGATTTTGTGTTTCCCAGTCCGCGCAATCCGGATCAGGCACTGCAAATCATGGCCTTGCATCGGTGGTTTCATCGGTTGTGTGACCAGGCAATCATTACGACACCGATGACGCCGCTCTGGATTCGGCATTATTACGCCATCACCCAACTGCAGGCGGGGGTGCCGTTGTCGGTGGTGCAACATCGGTT
>JAKAAL010000949.1 GCA_021802375.1 Bacillota bacterium
GCCTCCTTGTCGGCCCCGGAGTTGGAAGCTACGCTCGCAGAGCTTCGCGCCTGCTTCAGCAGTGTCGATGTGCCGGTCACCGATTTGAATGAGATATTTGGGTTGTGTGCCATGCACAAAAACCCATGGATTCGACGGACGGGATTAGCCATTGCCGACCGGCACGCCGAGACCCCGTCGGCCCGCGAACTGATGTGTTGGTTGGTTCATGATCCTGAAGATTTCGTTTGTTTTGAGGCAGTGCGACTGTGCGACAGGCATCGGGTGGCAGAAAGCATCAAAGAATTGCTTCCAATCATTGGCCTACCGAGCGGCCGTGTAGACCACGTTGGTCGGGATGGGCCATGCGATCGTTCTCAAGGCTATTACATCGCTATTTGGAACCACGGATAAAGGTCAGTTGCAACTCATGGAGAACGAGTACCTCCGGTCTGGGCGCATTGCCCCGCAGGTGCCAGCTCCGGTTGTAGCCAATACAGAGGACATGGTGCTGGTTCCCCGCGGAGAGGCCATCATCGGACTTGATGGCACGGACAACCCGTTCGCTTACAGTGGAATCGATGGGTTCTTTCCGCGCCGCATCGTGACTGTAGACGACTTCTTTATGGATCGCTATCCAGTCACTAATGCTCAGTATGACGAATTCGTGCGGGCTATTGAGGCAAATGACCATCGGCATTGCCACCCGGATGAACCAGAATCTAAAGACCATCGACGCAACACGTGGCTGGATCCCCGATTCGGCGCTCAACATCCGGTGACAGGTATTGATTGGTACGATGCGTGGGCCTATGCGCGCTGGTCTGGCAAGGACTTGCCGACCGCTGAGCAATGGGAAAAGGCCGCGCGCGGAACCGATGGGCGTTTGTACCCTTGGGGCGATGAGTTCGACGCGTCGGCACTGACTTGGATCGGAACGGTCTTTGACCAGCCGCAGCTCGATTCCGTTCCGGTATGGCGCGAAATCCTGACTCAAATCAGTGACACCGTTCCCAGTCGCACAACTGTTCCCGTTGGCATCAACGCGAAAAACGTAAGTCCTTATGGAATCCACGAGATGGCGGGCAACTGCTGGGAGTACACCAAGACAAACTACTTTTCGCATAAGGACATGACCCCACACTTCAAGAACCTCGACCCCGTGGTCTTCATGCAGGACCACGACGCATTCCCGATCATTAAAGGCGGCTCATGGACCAGCATTTCGCCACTCACGAGCGCGCTATTCACCGGCAAAGATTTACTGACAGACCGTCACAACGAGATCGGGTTTCGATGTGTGTACAACCCGCCGCGCTTTGCCAACTAGCAAACCTAGTCTATTGAGGAGACGAATAGGATGGAATGGTGGAACGATTGGTTCGATGATCGCTACTTACGGTTTGCTGTGGGGCTGACCAATGAACGGACCGAAAGAGAGGTTGTCGGCATTGATGAGTTGCTCGCGCTGCCGAGTGGCAGTCGCATTTTGGATGTAGCATGTGGCCACGGTCGCCATGCTATCCCGTTGGCCAACCGTGGGTACAATGTGACGGGAATCGACGTTTTGCCATGGGCCATCGATCAAGCGCGCCATGCGTCTGCTGGAACGAAGAGTGTAGATTTCCGCGTCCAAGACATGCGTACCTTGGACGAGCGTGGGGTGTATGATGGCGCCATCTTCATAAACACCACGTTGGGAGCCTTCGAGGATCCGTCTGACGATTTAACCGTTCTCCACAACATCCGGAATGCCCTGCGTATGGGTGGGCCGTTGATCTTGGATTGTCGACATCGGGATTCCATCGTACGGCAGTGTCCTCCCAAACCCGACTTTTGGGAAATCAATGGAGCGATTGTGAGGGAAACGTGGACGTTCGATCCCGTCATGGCGATCCGTGAGGGTCAAATTTCATGGTTAGAAGACAATCAACTCTTCTCCAAACCCCCCACCCGTTCCAGATACTATACTATCCCGCAGTTGAGGGATTTGGTCGTCGAAGGCGGATTTGCGGTCGAGGGATTGTATGGTGGATTCTCTCGCGAGGAGATTTCCCTTGATGCGCACCTCATCATGCTCTTGCGGAAGGTCGAAGCGGTTTGACATTGAAAGGAGGTGATCATGCCATGTTGTACGACGCGTGGAAAAAGGCTCAAGAGTCCCGCAAGACCCCGGCTCCTCGTCCCGACGAGGTGAAGTGGTAATTGGTCATAAGACTCTCTAAGCACTAACGGTAACTCCAAGGGGCGGGCCCCTCTTTGGGCGCTCGTCTCTTGGTCACTTAAGAAATGAGGTGACGCACCAATGACGCCTACGCGGGACAAAGACACATTTCTTATGCATACGTTTGGTCATCGAATTACGTTCGATCCCCACCTTGCTGAAGACGAAGCCAGTAATCATATTGTTCAAAACCTCTATGAAACGCCATTTGTCCAGCAAGCAAACGAAGAGGGCTTCGAGTTTGTGTCGTCATTGTGTGATGCGGATAGCACATGGCATGATTCGACCATTGTTCTCCACCTTCGGAAAGGTATCCGTGACCACGCGGGCAACGAACTTACCATCCATGACGTGCTCTTTTCTTTTGTACGCAGTTTGGTATTGGCGAGTGACACGAGTCCCATGGGCGAAATCGCTTCGCTAATATGGGGAGCCGAGAAGAGGGGCGATGTCATCGCCAAATGCCGAGAAATCAACCGGTTAAAGGATCTTGTCGAGGTTGTCGAGGACGACAACCGACTCGTATTCCGCTTGCCCGTTGCCTTTGGGCCGA
>JAKAAL010000950.1 GCA_021802375.1 Bacillota bacterium
ATTTGGCCAAGGCGGCTGCCTGTACGTCAACTCTGATCGTTATACCGAGTCGGCCTTAGCATCCGAACTTTTGAATTCTCCCGACCCAGTTATCTTCGATGCATTTTCCAATCACCATTTGGCGCAGGTCGCCGCGATTATCCGTCTGATTCGTCAATTCTACCCGGGCCCGGTAGTAACTGTCAGCAGCGGGGCACTCTTCTGTTTCTATCCCGCCGGTCCCCCGGCACGAACTCTAATCATCGTTGGAAGCCCAACGATGATTAATTTACAACAGGTTGCGTACTTGCAAAAGCACTACAAGATGCTGACTTGGCCCTTAGATCAGCCTTTAACGCAGGCGGACGCGTCTTCTTTACCTGTCATTATCTTGCATTCGGGACTGACACCAGTCGAAGCCCGGAACAGACAGGATCTCAGCTCGCTGTTGGCTGAACGTGCCGTCACTCGATTGGAGGAACTTTCGCACTATCACTGGGTGCCACAGCGCTTCATCCTGACCGGCGGTGAGATGGCACAGTCTTTTTTGGACCACGTTCAAGCTACAGGCACACAGATGGCCGGATTTGCGGCACCTTTGGTCGGCCACGGTTGGATCGATGGCGGTCGGTACTCAGGGATAGAAATCATGACCAAAGGCGGAATGGTCGGTGCCCACACACTACTCTTCGAGCTGGCAAGTCGTCCGTCCCTAAGTTCTCGCATCACTCATTTTCCGAAGGAGGATGTTGTATGAGCCGAATTCCAGAAGACCGTATTCGTGTTGGCATTACGATGGGAGATCCGGCCGGAATCGGCCCGGAGATTATTGTCAAAGCTCTTGATGATTCTAAGCACTATCAGCATATGATTCCTGTCATTTTTGGAAACCCGGCTGTCATCCGTCGAAGTGCAGACATCGTTGGCGGCCAGTGGGATGTGCAGGTGGTGTCGACGGCGATCCATGCGACCGGACGCCACGGGGTTCTAGAAGTGGTCGCTACTTCAAACGAAACCGACGTTCCCCCGTTTGGGGAAGTAAATCCAAACGCCGGCGACGCCGCTGTCAAAGCGATAAAGGGTGCAGTTGAGGCGGCTAAACAGGGGGAGATCACGGTCATTAATACGGCCCCAATCAACAAGGAAGCCGTCCGCCTTGCCGGATATGCCTATCCAGGACACACGGAAATGTTGGCTCAGCTCTTCAACGTCGAAAAAGTGCTCACTATGTTTGTCGTTGGTGACTTGACAGTGTTTTTCCTGACCCGCCATCACCCATTAAAAACCGCCATCGAGCTCCTAACCATTGATCGGGTTCTCGAAGGGATTGAACAATCCGTAAAGCATCTCAAGGACCTTGGGTTTCCCGACCCCACCCTGGCGGTGGCTGCCCTAAATCCGCACGCGGGAGAAAACGGGCTGATTGGATCAGAAGAAAAAGATATTCTTGTGCCAGCGGTAGAAAAGGCGCGGGCCCAAGGGCTTCCTGTCGTGGGGCCGATTCCCGCGGACGCCGTCTTCTATCAAGCCCGGATGGGTCGTTTCACCGGCGTACTCTCTCTGTATCACGACCAGGGACACATTGCCACCAAAACGCTCGACTTTAACGGAACCGTAAGCGTCACCCTTGGCCTTCCCACGTTGCGAACCTCAGTCGACCATGGTACTGCTTTTGACATTGCGGGCCAAGGGAAAGCGGACGCCCACGGTCAGTCCGAAGCTCTCAGGGTTTCCAACCAGTTGGGAAGACTTCTGGCAAAGAAGTAAGGCAACAAAATCTCGAACAGAGTCAAACATCCGAGCAGCCCTGGCAGGCGCAAACCTGTCCACGGCTCTCGACCCCCGTTTGGAAGAGCGTACGATACCAAAGGCGCTACGATGCTGATGAATAGCTACTTAACGATACGAATCATGTACTATCCGGCCCGATGGCCCGATGACGACTTCGGCTTCACTAAGTCCGCACATCTCGTTCTAGCCGTTCAAATTGGGGTGTTACCAGCGTTGCTGCTACCCAGTGCAATCAGAGGGATCCCATGGGGAAAGTTCCTAAAATCGCAGAAACCAGAACAAATTTAACTCGTCGGCGGGGCGGCTTGGTTATCGGAAGACGACCCCATACAGAGATAAAGTTCCTATGCTAGAACAGAAATCGGAACATCGTGGTTAAATCCGTTGCTACACAGACCCTATACCCTGCACCTCATGACAGCGACGCTGGTACCACCCCCTCTAGCGGCTTCAGGGAATAAGAAGACCTCAAAAAACACTACCAGCCTGCCAGAACGGACAAGCTGGTCCAATAGCGGTGAGGGTCCGCTCCAACGCGACCTCCTAGAAAGGGGGTGAGAGCGGATGCATATCACACTGACAGTCACCATCTCCTTGCCAGGTGCCTCGGTGCTGTACAGCTGGTGGTGCTCTAAGCGCCGGAAACGGCCTTAGCTCTCACCTTCCCCCCTGTTCACGCAGGGGGGCTTTCTAGTTTGAGTGTACTCCATCAAGTTTATCCTGGCAACGGAACTCCCGATGTCGTGGCACTTTTGGGAGAATTCTGCCCCATTGCGCGCCATATTGTGGTATCCTGTCCATAATTTCACACCAAAAAGGAAGGCCGCCTGGCAAGCTATGCCTTCCCTTTCATCCCACTAGATTTAGTGTGTGTTTAGTGTAATACATTAGCTAGCGGACGACAAGGGAACGTATTTGGTCGGGCCTCCCACAAAGGAGGTTCATTTTGATGAAAAAATATGACGATGAGATGATTCAGGAGA
>JAKAAL010000951.1 GCA_021802375.1 Bacillota bacterium
ACGGCGCCTATCCGATCAAGAGCGTGGCGGCGTCGGATTGACGGTGGACCCACTGAGCGCCACTCCCCAAGCAATACGGACTCATGGCCCAAGTCGCGGTCACGCGCGGGCCGCGCTTCGGCTATGACAATGGTTTTCGGCTGAGATGCTGTTGCATGAGACACCATTCCTTGCGGCAATGTTTTCCAGACACCTGTAGTGTACCCACCAATCCCGGACCGACTTGTGTCATGTTGCGATCGTCGCAATTATTAGTGGATTATGGTATGGTAGCCAGGTTAAGGAGACCTGAAGTGCCGTGTTCCTCACAGTGCCACTTAAATCTCCAGCCTGGCCGTTCTACCCTGAGCATTCGAGAGTAAACGCGTCGTGCCTAGGAGGCAAGTAATGCTTCACTGGGTGACGATGAGTGCGAAAGTTAGGCCGTGACGGTTGAGGCCACTCAATGGATGAGACATCATGATAAAACCTTGCACCGAGCAGGTTGCCATCTTTAATGCACCCCTACGTCCGGAGTTGTCTGCCGAAGTATATTTTTTAATTGATTCCAAGCCTCCTTTTTAAAATCAGCGTTAGAACAGTCAGTGGGTTTTTTGCGATGAAAGTTGGGTCCTGTCTGGCATATTTGCAGTCGGATTAACTTCCCTCGACGAACGGAACCGCCATTAAAGACGTTGAAACGAGAATGTCGGGGCATACGCTTAAGTCAGGGCCGTGGTAACGCCAGAAAAGGTGTACTCACGCGGTCCGTTCGTTCCTGACCCAAGGGCAACTATTGTGCAAAGGGGAAGGAGCTTTCTATGACGTTGCACGCGGGAATCGTGCTAGCGATTTTTCTTATCGCTATGGGACTTTTAGTGTCCAATAGGGTACGTATTGATATTATCGGGCTCTTCGTTTTGACTCTGTTAGGAGTAACCCAAAGTGTTCCCGTAGGATCCTTGTTTCTGGGGTTTGCGTCCAAGGCGGTGATTGTAATTGCCGGTATGCTCGCCATTGGCGAAGCCTTGGTCGCATCGGGGGTGACCCACCGTTTGGGAATTTGGTTGCAACGAATAGGAGGAGTCCATGAACGGCGCCTGACGATGGTATTAATGGCGGTGGCGGCGATTCCTTCTGCCTTTATCAGTGATGTGGGCCTGGTGGGAATATTCATCCCGGTGGTAAGAGACCTCCATCGGCAGACAAAAATCCCGAGTCGCCAGCTCTTAATGCCATTGGCAATCGCGGCCACATTAGGTGGGTTGTTGACGATGGTGGGGAGCGTGGGGAATATTGTGGGGAACACGGCATTAGTGGTCGCCGGCGATGCCCCATTGCCCTTGTTTGCCATTACCCCGTTAGCTTTAGTGTTACTCGGAGTGGGGATCCTTTTTATGAATGTGGTGGGACGTAAACTCATCGCGACATCGAACGATGTCGTTCCTTTGGACGAACATAACGAGTCGTTGCGAAAGTATTTCTCGCAACTGACGGTGAGCGATGACTCGCTACTGATAGGGCAACATTTGAATGACGTTAAAGCCTTTGCGGATAGTGGCATTAGTGTGGTAGAGGTGATTCGCCATGAGCAAGGTCTGTCGATTAAGGAAGATTTGACGTTTCAGGCTGGGGACATCTTGTTGGTCCTAGGGGACATGGATGCGTTGGTGTCCTCCGAGCATGAACACTTAGGCTTAGTATCCCCTGCAGACACATTCCCCGATGAATCCAAGAAAGATCCGCCAACGCCAATAGCGTTGACCGAAGTCTTGATAGGGCATCGGTCCTCATGGGTGGGGCGAACCGTGGTGCAATTGAATCTTCGGCATCGTACTGGGTTAAGCGTATTGGGATTATATCGGGACGGACGTTTAGTCTATCGCCAGGTATCTGCCATTGCGTTCCGGGTAGGGGATGTGTTGTTGGTTCAAGGGACACGCCAAGAGATCAGTATTGTAGAACGTTATCACGGGCTAATGCCCTTAAATACACCGATTACTCATATCCCCACGAAACGCTATGGAGTATGGTTGGCACCTCTCATTGTCGTAGGCTCACTGCTCCTTGCTGCGGCTAATATTTTAGGCATCGAGTTGGCGATTGCAGTGGCCATTGTTCTACTGGCCGGGACCGGAATTTTAGAACTCTCCGATGCGTATCACACGATTGAGTGGCGTATCGTTATCTTCGTGGCGGGAATGATTCCCCTCAGTACCGCATTGATTCAGTCGGGTATCACGGCGACCATGGCCAAAGCTTTGATAACTGTCGCGCAAAACCGACCCGACTGGATATTGGTGGCAATGCTTTTTGGCCTTTCCGCCATCCTCACTCAGATCATCTCTAATATTGCGACCGTCCTAGTGCTAGGGCCTGTGGCAGCGGGTTTAGCTAAAGGAATGCATATGCACCCCGATCCGCTGGTTATGGCAGTCATTGTGGCGGTATCCACCTCTCCGTTGAGCCCCTTGGCCAATAAAGTGGACCTCTTGATTATGGGACCTGGTGGATACAAGTATGGTGACTTTCTCCGATTAGGATTGCCGTTTACGGCTGTTATGGGAGTGCTCTCGACCGTGATGATTCCGTTGTTCTTTGCGTTCCATTAAAATTGTCGTGGTATGACGTCGCCCTGCGTGACCATCACGGATTGGCAAACTCCGCAGCGCTGGACAAAACACCCGCATGAACGGCCGCGAAAGCGGCCCCTCCGGTACGATTGCACCCCATAAGTTAGCGCGTATGAGGTCCAACTCCCGGTACCCTTGCGG
>JAKAAL010000952.1 GCA_021802375.1 Bacillota bacterium
AATGGGTAGCCCAGCATTCCGCGAGACATCGCCTCAGGTGGCACAATATCCGACATCCCGATATCTGCCCGCCCTTGAGACACGGCTGCCAACCCAGCCCAAGATCCTCCTCCGGTTACGGACACCCGAACTTCTGGATGCCTGGCCTCCCACCGCGGCAACTCCTCTTTAATCACGGGAAGCAGAGCGCTCGATCCAGAAATGGCTATGTGCGCCGAACGTTCTAATATCCCTCTTTGGCTGAGCCATATTGCTATCCACCATTGTAGAAAGAACATAATCCTAGTGTCCCAGAAGATGCCGTTCTAATCCGAAAATCTCGGCAACCATACGGTAAATATGGTCCCTTGTCCCACTTGACTACTTACTTCTATGCGCCCATGATGCAATTCCATGATATGTTTTACGATAGCCAGTCCTAGGCCTGTGCCTCCTGATGCCCTAGAACGCGCTCTGTCCACTCGATAGAACCGCTCAAAAATTCGCGATAAATCTTGCGCAGGAATGCCGATACCGGTGTCTTTTACGGATACCCCCACCATTGGGTTGCCGGGTTCTGAGGCGAGTTTAATGCTAATCATACCCCCGGCCGGGGTATACTGAACTGAATTGGAGATCAAATTTAAAAATACCTCAGCCAGCAGGTCGGGATCACCCGCCACCAACGGAATATGACTGGGCAATTGATTGTCAAACACCAGTTCAGCCGACTGAGCTCGTGGACCTAATTTGACTAAAATCGATTCGATCAGTACCGGAAGATCCACCGGTATGCGATTGACTGGAAGCGAATGATGCTCCATCCGCGACAAAGCCAGGAGATCGTCGACCAGATGGCTCATCCGCGTCGCTTCTTCGTGAATAAGTTGAATAAATCTTCGCGCGGTGTCGGGATCGGGATCGTCTTGCAGCGTTTCTGTAAATCCGTGGATGATCGTCAGAGGTGTTTGCAATTCATGACTAACATTGGCGACAAAATCCTGGCGCATTCGCTCGGCCTGTTTTTGCGCCGACACATTGCGTGCCACTAGAACAGCGCCGACGCCTCCCAATGGCTGATTTAAGACAGCAACCGTGACTTCCACGACCTCATCATCGACATCGTGCGGGCTCCAGAGCACCGTCTCGGTGCCCCCATTTTGGGTGACCTGATGAACTGCGTCATCAATCGCCACATCACGAATAACTTCTAGCAAATGCCTACCCATCACATCTTGGGCTTCGATCGCAAACAACTGGTAGGCTGCCTGGTTAATTAGGGTAATAGTCAAACCGTGGCTGAGGATAATAATGCCATTAGCCATGCTGGTCAAAATGGCCTCGAGCCGTTCTTTGCCTTGCTCTAAAGCTTCTGTCCGTTCTTTCAACGCTTCTGCCACGCGGTTCATCCCATGGGCCAGTCGATCCAACGGATCCGCTTGATCTAAATAGACCCGGGCCTCCAAATCGCCCGACGCCCAACGGTCCACGGTGTTTTCCAATTGCACAATTGATTCACTTAAAAACGTGTCTTGCGTCTTCAAATGCAATACCAGCCTGATCGTCCATACCCAAGCCACGGCCGCCAAAATCACCGCGCCTAGCCGTGCATGCGGCAATGCCGCCAGCCAGGCGGCCACCGACAATGCCAGAGTTGCCAATATGGGCGTGGCATAGTGCGGCAGTCGCATCCCGTTCACGATTCACGAAACCGATATCCCACACCGCGAACTGTTTCGATAAAGCGCGGACTTTGCGGGTCTTCCAATAGTTTTTCACGCAGGTGCCGCACATGCACATCCACGGTGCGAGCATCGCCAAAAAAATCCTGTCCCCAAACGCGCATTAACAAATCATCACGAGTAAACGCCCTTCCCGGATTTTTCGCTAAGATATGGAGAAGTTCAAATTCGGTAAAGGTAAGATTTAAGGTTCGCCCGTCCAGGGAAGCCACACGCCGTTCCGGGTCCACCACTAGTCCAGTCCGAGTGATTTCCTGGGATTCACTTCCGTCGTCCTCGCGTGCTCGGGTACGTCTTAAGATGGCTTTGACACGAGCTACCAGTTCCCGAGGGGAGAATGGTTTGGTCACGTAATCGTCGGCCCCCAGTTCCAAACCCAGAACCCGGTCCACCTCATCTTTTCGCGCAGTCAACAAGATAATCGGAATCTCCGTTTCCCGGCGCAGTTGGCGGCATACATCCAAACCCGACATACCAGGCAACATGACATCTAGCACCACTAAATCCGGCGCGTCGTGACGCGCCATTTTTAACGCCTCGGCACCGTCATGGCTTACAATGACGTCAAATCCTTCGCGGCTTAAATTGTATGACACGAGTTCCACAATCGCCGCTTCATCGTCCACGATGAGCACGCGCTGTCCCATAGTTATTCCGCTACCGGAACCTCCTCCACGGCTATCCGTCGGGCATGAATTTTGACAGTTCCCACATTGACCGCTGTCATCTCTTCTAACGTATCATGCACGCGCTTTTGAGTTTCCTCCAATACATGGAAAATGTGCCTTCGGGTCCCAAGCCATACCTCCATTTCGATGGAAAGGAGTCCCCCATTCGATTGTACCACTGTTCGCACGACACGCGAGATCCCTGGGGTGGTGCGGCCAATGTGACTCGCCACTGCTGCGATCACGGTGTCGGCAATATAAAATTTTCCCAAAGACGAATAGGTCGGACGCACAATGGATTTTTCCACCACCATTTGTCGATGGCGCCCCCGAAAAATGAATCTTAAAGGGTCAGATCGGA
>JAKAAL010000953.1 GCA_021802375.1 Bacillota bacterium
TGAGTTTTGTCATGGGGTCTGGCTTGGGACTATTGTCGACATCGTTAATAGTGGCAGTGCAGTCTTTGGTGGGTTGGAACCGACGGGGAGTGGTAACAGGCAGCAATATGTTTACCCGTATGGTTGGCAGCACCTTAGGAGTAGCAGTGTTCGGAAGCATGGTTAATGCAACATTGGTGCACTGGTTCCGTCATACCCCCGCATCCATTGCCGGCAAGTTGCCGAAGGGGATTAATGCGTCTTCGATGATTGCGGGTACATCCACGGCAAAGGTTCAGCCCCAAGCATTGCACTTCGTCCAACAAGGGCTATATCTTGGCATCCATCGGGTATTTTTGGGGCTGCTTTTTTCGGGAGTCGTGGTATTGCTTGTGGAATTGGTGTTTCCGAGAAAACCCTTACCTTTGGAGGACTTACCCTAATACAGAGGGCTCGAACAGTTTCCTTAAACATTGTATACACTTATACAATAATGTGTAAAATGTGAATATGGATCGTAAATTGGTGAGCATTCACGAAGCAACTCAATTTTTGGGGGTCACCCCGACGACGTTGCGTCGATGGGAACGCGAGGGACGGCTCTTACCGGATGCACGAACTCGGGGCGGGGATCGGCGCTATGATCTGAGTCGCTTGGGGGCCGCATCTCCCGGCTCGGACAAGCCTGACCGCAAAACCGTGGCCTATGCGCGCGTGTCGAGTCATGACCAGAAAGATGACCTCGACCGGCAAAAGCAAGTGCTAGAGCTCTATTGTGCCCGTCAAGGCTGGACCTTCGAGGTCGTGGCGGATCTCGGGTCGGGGATGAACTATCATAAAAATGGCCTGAAACGCCTCCTCAATGACATCCTGGCCGACCGGGTCGATCGGCTGGTCGTGACGCACAAAGATCGGCTCTTACGCTTTGGCGCAGAAGTCGTCTTTGCGATTTGCGAAGCCAAGCAGGTGGAGGTGGTAATTCTCAATCAAGGCGAAGACACGACCTTTGAGGAAGACCTCGCACAGGATCTCGGGGAAATCATCACGATCTTTTCGGCTCGCCTTTACGGGAGTCGCTCCCGCACGAATCAAAAATTGCTGGATGGTGTGAAACACGCCGTGGAGGAGTCGTCATCATGATTGTGGCCCATAAAATTGCCCTTGATCCCAACGATAGACAAGAGACGTATTTCCGCAAGGTGGCGAGAACCGCACGATTTGCTTATAATTGGGCTGGATTAATGACAGCAGCAGTATGCCGCGTGGAAAGCCGATCCTACATTGCCCAAACCGTCAGACGCCGCCTTGCGGCGTCAACTCAATGCCATCCACGGACACAAGTTTCCCTGGATGGTTGACGTGACCAAAAACGCGGTGCAGATGGCCATCATGTATTTGGGCCGCGCATTTCAGAATTTTTTTACCGGAATTGCCGAGTATCCTACGTTCAAGAAAAATGGCTGTCATGATAGCTTCACCTTGACCAATGATCAATTTATGGTCCAAAGCTCGGGTGGGTGCGGATGCACGAATCGTTACGGTTTGTCGAGAAAGTGCTGGACGGCACGATCTCCCGGACCGCCGAGCGCTGGTTTTTGAGTGTCACCGTCGAGATGCCCGATCCGACCAGTATCCATCGCGAAAGCCAAGCGATGGTCGGGGTAGACTTGGGCATTTCGGCGTTGGCCACGCTCTCCATCGGAGAGAAGATCGTGGGGTCAAAAGCCTATGCGTCCGCCTTAAAACAGCTCCGCCGATTACAGCAACAGTTTAGTCGCCAGATGGAAACGGCCAAAGTGCACGCCGGGCTGAAGCCCGACCAGCCTATCCCCAAAGGAACGCACATCCCCTGGTCACTACGATGCTCGTGGAGCGATTTGACGTCATCGCCATCGAGGATTTGAACGTCGCAGGAATGCTTTAAAACCACAAGCTGGCTCGAGTGATTTCCGATAGGGGTTTTGGCGAATTCCGCCGTCAACTCGAATACAAGGTGGCGCAGCGAGGCAAGACGGTCATCGTGGTAAGCCGCTGGTATCCCAGTAGCAAAACGTGTTCCGTCTGTCGATACAAAATTTCGACCATGCCGCTTTCGGTGCGGGCGTGGACGTCTCCTGATTGCGGGACGCATCATCACTGTAATCTTAATGCGGCGATCAATTTACGCATCGTGGCCGAGAGTTCGATGGACGGCTGTGCATCCAGGTCTGCCTCACGGTAGCCTTGTTCGGTGACTCGCTTGGGGAACGTCCTCCGGTGGACGATCGGCCAATGGCCCTAAGAACCCGTGACGTGATGAACCAGGAAGGTGACACCAGATTTGGTCAGTGATGATGAGAAATGGATAGGTCCATTAGAACGGAATAGGATAAAATATGTCTATGCGAAGCGATGCGGTTGTAGAGCCCATATTATTCGTGTTTACAGGGCCATCGGGTGCGGGAAAGGGCTCAGTGATGAAGGCGCTTTTGGCTCAAGACGCCCATTTGTCTAAAGTCGTGACCTATACCACAAGGGCTCCCCGAGAGGGTGAAGTGGATGGCTACGATTATCGATTTGTCACTGTCGAACAGTTTAAGGGATTGATTGAATCTGGTGCCGTATTCGAGTATGAACAAGTCTATCAAGACCACTTTTATGGGTCACCGCGTGAACTCTTTGTGCCCGACCATGATGGCATCATCGAACTCGACTACAAAGGGCGGCTAAAATACCAGGAAAGGCATCGCAGAGTGGTCTCAGTTTTTTTTGTTGCCGCCATCGCTCGATGA
>JAKAAL010000954.1 GCA_021802375.1 Bacillota bacterium
CCGTCCTCTCTCTACGTCAGCGGTACTTGGTCGTCCAATCAAAGCCAATCGTCGCATCGTCCCACTCGAGTCGCTTTTCGTCGGGATCTTCCGGTCGATACGATTCGGTCGTGAAATAGACAATCATCAATGGCTTTGCCCCTAAAACCCGATACCCATGTACCACGCCCACGGGAATCACAATCAAAAGCGGATTGTCTTCCCCGGGGTAAAGGACTTGGGTGATCCCCTCCGTTTTAGACCCCTGGCGCGCATCATATAGTACCACTTGAGCCGAACCCACGGGGAAGAACCACAAATCATCCTGGCGTTCGTGATAATGAAAGGCCTTTATGACGCCGGGATAGCTCATAGACAGCGATGCTTGGCCAAAGCGTCGTAAGAGCGCCTCGTCGTCTCGCAAGATCTCTTGAAAAAACCCCCGATCGTCGGGGTGGCGCACCAATCGCTTCACGATCACGTCATGAATTGGACCCATTCGACTCATTATCCCATCTCCCTGGAAAATACTTGCGCACGGTGGTGGACGGGTGGGGATCTGAGAGTTGCCTGCCTCGCTTAGTCCCCGACCCAAGCTGTCTTACAGTTCAATGCGACTTTGATCGCCCAGCACCAAGCGGATGCTCTTCGGTCGACCTTGGCGACCTCGTACGTGAACGCCCTGACCGATAAGACTTTGATCAATGCGGTCCTCAATCTCTTCTAGTTGGCTGTTCGGCAAGACCACACTATGCTCAATCTCCACCCCGCTTAGATGCACGTGAGCGCCAATGGCCGTGTAGGGACCTACATAGCTGTCGATGATGGTCGCATCCTCTCCAATGATCGCCGGACCCCTCACCGTGCTACGCTCAATCACGGCCCCTTTGGCGACCACCACGCGTCCAGTCAAACTCGACGCGTCGTCCATTCGGCCATCCATCCGCGGCTCTAGATCTTCTAGTATGAGCCGGTTAGCGTCCAGTACGTCTTCAGGTCGTCCGGTATCCTTCCACCACCCGGTGACCAAGGCCGCATCGACCGGCTCATCGTGATCCACCAGCCACTGAATGGCATCGGTGATCTCAAGCTCCCCACGCCAGGACGGTCTTAAGCTAGATACGGCTTCATGAATCCTGGCGTCGAAACAATAAGCTCCCACTAAGGCAAGGTTAGAGGGAGGATGCTCAGGCTTTTCCACCAGTTGCACGACACGGCCGTCATCCACGACGGCAACCCCGAACTGCCGGGGATCCCTTACCTCGGTCAACAGGACGGCCGCCGCGGGATGGCGGTCCTGAAAACGCTGAACCAAAGGGGCTACTCCGCCGCGCAGCAAATTGTCTCCCAACACCATCAAAAAGGGTTCTTCCCCGAGAAACGGCTGAGCAATCTTGACGGCATGGGCCAGCCCCAAGGGCGCTTCTTGAGGCAAATAGGTAAAATGACAGCCAAAGCGCTCCCCATTGCCCAGGGCAGCTTCGATGAGATTGCTCGTCTCGCCGACCACGACGCCGATGTCCCTGACTCCAGCCCGCACCATATCGTCCACCGTATAAAAGAGAATAGGACGATTGCCGACGGGGAGAAGCTGCTTAGCTCCCGTGTACGTCAATGGGCGAAGGCGCGAACCAGTGCCTCCAGCCAGAATCAGCCCCTTCATTGGCTTCAATGTATTAATTGGGTTCAACCGCCTTCCACCATCGTCTTGCGCCCTGTTGCGTCTTTGACCTCTACTGCTGACTTCGTCACCATGGAGAAAAACTCCTGCCACCCTACCCGACCGCGCGAAGAATCACGGATCCTGCACTGCGCCCGCCCCTGCGGCCCTCCTGGATAGTGGGAAGAACCCGGTCATGGCTAATCTGCCTAGCAAAAATGCCTGGCGTCCATCCTGAGCTGATCGCTCGAAAGAATCGATGCCTTGGTGACATGCAGCGAATGCTGCGAGGTAGTGACCACGCTTCAGATCCCCCTAGGCGAGCCCATGGCCCGCAATTTGGACCAAGCGCTACGAAGAATGGCCGCCGTGGATCCGCCCGACGAACGACACGCAAACGCCAAGTAAGCTTTCTCTCCGGCAAAGCACCTGTAGGCCATGAGCTTTTCAGTGGCCTTTAAATCCATGCTATGCCATGATGGCATTTAGGAAAATGACGGATCCGGAAAAGGGGTGTGAGCTTGCGAGATGTACCCCGTCTGCTCCTCATCAATACGGGATGGACCTTGGCCTTAACCTTAGCTTCCAACTTCCTATCGGCCTGGTTTTGGGACATTGGTACCGGGATCGTACCCATAGTCACCTTTTACGCTATCCTATTTGCGGTCATGATTCTCTGCTTTGGCGCGGCGGCTAAGATCCCAAGGCACCTGCCCAGTTCCACCCTAATGGCCACGGGCATTGTCTTGGACGCCATCTTTTTGGGTTTGATGCTCCTGCTTCGCGCCCATGCGCGACACTATTATATCCCGCTTGCCATTCTCGACGGAACCGCCGCGAGCTTCTATTGGCTCGCCCTTTATGTTCTGGCCTCCAGTTGGGTGTCCCCTGACCAAGCGCATTGGTATAATAGCTGGACAGGTACTTTGGAAGCGCTCTTAGGCTTGGTAGTTCCCCCGTTGTCCGGCTGGATCATTGCCTCCATGGCAGGAATCACCGGCTATCGCCTAATCTTCGCCATGGCTCTTGTCAGTCTCATCGGGCCTCTTTGGCTCATCTTAAGGGCCAAGTCCCCCAATCAGGCCAACGATGCCGCCCGTCTTGCGCGC
>JAKAAL010000955.1 GCA_021802375.1 Bacillota bacterium
TCTGAGTTTCCTGACATCATGCCTGCTTGAGGCGTGCCAGCATTCCGTGCTGTCTTTTGATTGGGAAACCACCTTGCTCAGCCTGCTAAGGGATCTGGAAGACTTTTTGAATGCTTCCGTCTAAATCTAAGTGTACATAGAAGGGAAAACTCGAATGATTGCGATTGACGCTACGCCCCTGCAATCGGAACATCGGTTTCGCGGAGTCGGTGCCTACACCCGCCATCTTTGTAATCAGCTTATCACCCAAATTCCCGATGAAATTTGCTTTCTAGCCACCAAGAACGGCATCGAACTCCTGCCTCAAAACCTCCAGGCCCACTCCCTTCTGGGCTGGCGCGGCCACCGCCCCGCCCAACTCTACTGGCTCTATAACGAGGTCTACTTAAGAAATCTATTGGGTACACTGCATCCCAAGATATTTCATGCGACGGACTTCAACGGGACCGTCCGGCTTCCCGGCATCCCCACCGTCGCTACGCTCTATGATCTGACCAACGTCCGTCCTATGACGGACGACTCCAACTTGTCAACCCGCTTAAGCAATTGGCGCTGGAATACCTATTATCAAAAAAAGCTACCGCTTATCGACCACCTGATTGCAATCAGCCAGCACGTCAAGGATGATGCCGTAAACACTCTTGCGGTGCCACCCGACAAAATTACCGTCATCCCCTTGGGCATTGATACCCATCAATTCTATCCTGATCGAGGCCACGGAACCTATTCCGGCCGCCCACCCTACATGCTTTATGTAGGCAGCCGGGATCCCAACAAGAATGTAGCGCGCGTGTTGGAAGCCTTCGAAATGGTTGCTCATGAAGTCGAAGACATCCACCTCGCTATCGCCGGCCGATGGAACCCCCAGGATCAAATCTGGCTTAAGCAAAGGGTCCAGGGCGTCGTGAAAAATCGCGTCGATTTTCTGGGATTCGTCGCCGATTCGGATATGGCCAGCCTGTACAGCAACGCTGAAGTGTTTTTGTTTCCTTCGCTGGCGGAGGGATTTGGCTTCCCCATCGTTGAAGCTATGGCCTGCGGGACTCCCGTGGTCGCCTCTAACAGACCGCCCTTCCCTGAAGTAGCCGGAGACGCCGCCTTACTGGTTGATCCCTTGGACGCTTCCTTGCTTGCCACAACGCTCGTGCGCTTGCTGGAATCGCGCGATCTCATGCAGACACTGGTTGCCCGAGGACTAAGTCAGTCCCATAAGTATCGTTGGGAACGGGTGGCTGAAAGGACTGTGCAACTGTATAGAAGCCTGGCTGTCTAGCCTCAACATCAATTGGGCCACATGGTCACCGGACTATAGCGCAAAAAATCGGCCAAACTTTGATCAGCAGACCCGAGGAGGCGCGAAATATGAGACCGCAACCGCGCCCCTGGCCGGGGTCACAAGATTTCCATGCTGAGTCTAACCTTCCCCCCTGTACCACGGAGACCCTCACCGTTCATACCGGATCGGTTACGTCATGACCTTTCCAGCATGAAGGCAAGCGCACAAATTGGCTCCAGTACCGGTACTATCCATGATGACCCCATGGGTTGCCCGCGTCGTCAACGGACAATGTGCTGGCCCGTTTTCATCGCGCATCCGTCCCTATCCAGGTGGGATTGGTCGCAATTTCCCTGATCATGGTCCATAAAATCAGACCATCCTCGCGGCATCGGGGTCATCCTAATTAGTCATCTCAACACGCCAATACTGTCACGAGCTAGCGAAAACGTTCATCGATGGCACCTATCGCCCCGTGGTCGCCCCCGGCGTCCAGAAGAATTTAGGCGCTGATTGGGCGGACGTCACGCACGGCCGCTATTATCACGCAAGGGTTCGCCTGGCCCTCCATTGGCCCACCTCTTCTTTGATGATTTCGAGATACGGGTCCGCGGTGCGCTCCCAATTATAATTTGGTAACGGCAAGCGTGGTCTTTGTTTGGTTTCGCGGCAGAGATGTCCAACTTTCTCCGCCCACGTATTTAACTCTAGCGGCAATGCATCAGCATATCCTTTGACCGTCTCTTCCATCGCGTGGCCTTGAGCCACGATGACAGAACATCCCGCCATTATCGCTTCAGCGGCTGGCAGGCCAAATCCTTCATATAGGCTAGGAAGTACGCACACATCGGACGCTCTATAGGCCATCAAGAGCAGGTCATCGCTCACATCATCCATAAAAAGGATATCTTCGTCCTCAGGCAGATGCAACGCACTCAGTTCGTCCATCGTACGACGGCGATACAGCTCGTTGCCAGCGTGACCAATTTTTAGCAGCATGATGTCAGGAAACTCAGACTTAAGTTTCTTAACCAATTGAAGTACAAAAGGGAAATTTTTGCGTGGACGTTCAGTTCCCACGTATATCAGCAGTGGGTGCCCCAGACGTTTACCTCTTCGGTGTTCAATGGCAACCCGGGACTCCCATGGAGACGGCAGTCGAGAGTCGGATGGCCACACCCCGCACTTCACCACACTGACCCGAGTTGCCACTTCCGGCAAATATAATGCTAGCCGACTCGCGGTAAACTCGGATGGCACGACAATCCGGCTTGCATACCTAAGGGAACGAAAACTTCCCATAACCGCTAGCTTTGTAATCCAATCTGTTTCTTTGATGTCTTGTTCACCCAAAACCTAGCGCGGAGGCCTCGTCCTTCAGGGCGGGGAGGAAGCGCATCTTCTGGGTCCGATTTGCGTTATTGATCAAATTGTGGTATACTTCTTTCATGAACCTGACGTTGCTCATCA
>JAKAAL010000956.1 GCA_021802375.1 Bacillota bacterium
CTCGATGCACCGCGATCGCGGGAGTTGAGCGCCGCCGCACGCGAACTCGCCACGGTCGCTGCCACGGAAGAATATGAGGCCAAGCGTCAAGAGTGGCTGACGATCCTCCAAGGAGAGCTCGAAAAGGCGCAGCGCATCCAAGAGGAAGTGCCAGCGTTAAGAGCACGAGAGCTCGAGCAAGCGGTCCTCGCGACCTTTTTGCATTCGCAACCTATCGGCCAACGGGCCACAACGCGGGAATTGTTGGTGTTGCTTGGAGCGGCTCGGCCGGACCGAATCGAACTCGAGAAGGCGCTCCGGCAATGGGCTGATACATCGTGGTTCTTGGACGAAGCCGCGTTGACCGAAGGGCAGAGTAATCGCACGAGCCTTCCAAGCGTCTGGCGTCTGGGATCACGGCCAAACTTGAAACAGATGCATAACGATGCGCGGGTACGGGTCGCATCGAACCGCGATGGCGTGAATGCCCGCCTTATTGATGAGATTAAGAAAGTGAAGTCGCTGACGGCGGGGGCAGCCGGGGCGGGGGCCACCGTCCACATGTTGCCGAAGCATCCCGCGGATATTGAGGATGATGGGAGATTTCATTACGCGGTGTTGGGTCCGGACGCGGCCTCATCGTCCGGGAACCCGAGCACCATTGCCCAACGATTTCTGGAGGAGACGACAACCCCGGATCGCCCACGTATTTACCGCAATGCCGTGGTTTTGGCTACATTGGAGAGAACAGGATTGGCAGCTGTGCGAGAACACAT
Source organism: Bacillota bacterium (assembly GCA_021802375.1). Next base: position 756 of record JAKAAL010000956.1, read on the forward strand.
CGAAGTCGCGATGGCGTGGGACGAGGTGGAGAGCCAATTGAAGAATCAGGATCTTGATCCGATTCGAGAGCGGCTGTTAAAGCAATACCAGACGGACGCCCGCGACGCCATTCCGCGCTTGGTGCAGCAGTCGTATAGCATCGTGGTGTCACTAGGCAAAGACGGAGTTCCGCTGGCCTTCAAGATGACGGTGGATGTTACGCGGCCCCTGTTTGAGCAGATCAAAAACGATGAGCGTTCGCGTATTCAGGATACGGCGATTAGTGCCGAGGCGATTTTGCCCGACGGCCCTTATGATCTTTGGAAACCAGGCGATACCGCCCGGCGCCTCAAAGACCTCGTCGGCGCGTTCGCGGACGTCCCCGCCTTACCGAAGATGCTGAAGACCCAAGGGATTTGGGATACCGTCAAGCAAGGGATGGAGGAAGGCCTCTTCGTGCTACGGTCATGGCGCCCGGACCGATCATTTCGCACCTGGTGGCGAGAGACGATTCGAGACGAGGATCTGTCAGACTCTAGCATGGAGCTCGTATTGCCGGAAGCCGCTGAATTGGAGCATTTACACGCGGATCTGTTGGCACATGGCCGATTGCCCGGACTATGGTCGAACGATGGGGGGGTGACCGTGGCCGACGTCAACCAGTATTTCAGTGGGACTACGATTGCGGAAGTAACGCGGAATGGTTACGCCGAGCCGGTGGCAGTGCCCCACGTTGCGGAGAAGGTCGTGATCGATACGGTGAAGATGGCCGTGGCCCAGGGTGTGGTGTGGGTTGTGAATGGACCGGTCAGTCTATGGGGGGAGTCGGTCCCGGATGGGGTGATTACGCCCATGGCGCAGTTGAATACCCCGCCAGAGCCCATCGGAGTATTTGATGTGCTCGCCGATAACATTCCGGAGGCATGGGAAGACAGTAGTACGACGGCACTCGCCATATCCATTGCCTTGTCGAACCGTCGAAGTCAGCCGTTGCCATGGTCTATAGTGCGCCAAGCCATCACCGAAGCCCGGAATGCCGGCTTGATTACCCTTGAAACTGCCGATGTCTCATGGCCTTGTGCATTAAGCGAAGCTGGTAGCGTGCGCATTCGGGTTCCCCAAGGCATGGCGAGTGTACCCGCACCGACTGCCCAACCGACGATGGGGGATAAGAAGATTCGAAGCGAACGGCAACTTAAGCCAGCCGAGGTTCAGAATTTAGCGGAGGTAATTGGGAAGCTGGTTCAGGACCTTCAAGCATGGTCTCCTGCTATTCACGTGGCAATCGAGCTTGATACTACGACTGTGGAGATTGATTCTGCAACCAGAGAGCGAGTTGACGCCCTTTTAAAAACGGTCAACGGTGATTGGCATATTTGATTCTTCCCGAATTTAGGGAAGAACGCTGCAGGGAGTCTCGACAGAACGGAACGGAGAAGACAAGTATGGGATTTAAACCGTTACTCTTCGTAGCAATGCCTTTTGGGCAAAAGTTAGATGTGGCTACGGGCTCTATAATTGATTTTGACGATCTTTATCAACGGGTGATTGTCCCTGCTGGCCGTTTGGCTGCCGTGGACATTCTACGTGCCGATGAGGAGCGCATGGGGGGATTTATCCACTTGCCCATGTATGAGCGTTTGTTGTTGGCAGAACTCGCAATCGTGGATCTAACACTTGCCAATCCCAATGTGTTTTACGAATTGGGCGTTCGACATGCAGCGAGACCTCGAGCCACAATCCTGATTTACCATGAAGCATCCGTCCTGCCTTTTGACGTGAGGCCTTTAAGAGCGATTCCATATGCGTTAGAAAAGGGCTCGGTGCGCAACGAAGATATTGCCAAACTGACCGAGACGTTAACGAAGAAGATCCAGGCAGCGAAACAAGACCACGACTCGATCGATAGCCCGCTTTTTCAACTCATCCCTCACTTGGCGCCTGTCCAACTTTCTCACGAGGCAACCGAAAGCTTTCGAGATAGGGCCCAATTCATGGACCAGAAACGA
>JAKAAL010000957.1 GCA_021802375.1 Bacillota bacterium
GGCCAATATCCGCGATTAGGGAGCAAATGGAGTTTCAGATAGTCGGCGACTTGACTTGGAGTCCTCGTTATAATATCGCGCCAAAAAGCCTCGTTCTAACGGTGGTGGATCGCAACGGAACGCGCTTCGGCGGCCTCATGAGCTGGGGTATTACGGCCCCTTGGGAGAAGACTCGCCGGTTGATCAATGCGCGCCGGGAAACGTTGTTAACTCGCCCTACCTTTCGCCACTTAGCGCGCACCCGCCGAGCCATCGTCCTAGCCGATGGCTATTATGAGTGGGATGGGGCCACAAAACAGCCATATCGCTTCACCGATCCGGCCCACGGCCTATGGTTCTTCGGCGCGCTCTACCAAGAACACGATGATGGTCCTGCAGAAGTCACCATCGTGACCACCGAAGCCTTGCCTGCCCTATCCCGAATTCATCCGCGGATGCCCCTCATTCTATCCGAAAACGCGGTGAATCTATGGTTGGACCATGAAAGCCATGCATTTGAAGCGGTGCTTGCTCTGCCTCTTCCTCCCGACGTCCTCTGCTTTCCCGTGTCCTCCAAAGTGAACTCGACCTCCGCTGAGGGGCCGGAGTTAATCCAGCCGCAGCTCTGATGCGAGTCCATCTTCACCCTGATCCTCGCTGACTACGATCGCTTTCATGTTCGAAGGCCTGATTTGGCCCCTCGTGGACGGTGCGCTAGCGTTGACAGGGGGGTTCCAAAGCACCAAAATGAGGTTGAGCACCTCAGCACGACACTGTATTAGGAGGCGTGACCATGGCCCAAGACCCCATAGCCCTCAACGAATTTAAGTGCGTCGATTGCGACCAATTATTTTTGCTTCCTCAAAAAGCTTCCGCCAAATTCTGCCCGCGCTGCGGTTCCGATGGCATCCAGTTTGGAGCCATCACCCATGTGCAAGTCGTGGACACCAAGATTCGAGAGAAGTAAGGTAGCGCCCAGCCTGGTTGCCTAATTTCCAAATGAGCCCCACCCTGAGGGGCAATGATCGTGCCCGGGGTGGGGCTTTGCCAGCAAGAAGCTTTGCCCTCCTTACTTAGCCCTGCTAGGACGCTGACTCCGACTTGTTTTCTGCTTCTGGTTCGCGCTGATTAGCGCCGTCACAAGCCAGCCAAACCGTCAGGACCCTGCCCCGTGCGGCGCCGGTTCACAATGGTTGTGGCGACAAACATCGCCACCGGTGGAAATACCTCAAAGATTTACCGCGATCTTCTGCGCATAATGCCGAAACCTTTCGGACATGGCCGACGTTTTCGTATTATAGTTATTCGAGGCACCCACAGCGACAAGACGGAGGTAGAGTTGTGCAAATTCTGTATTTGGGACATGCTGGCCTCTATATCGATGCGCCACAAGCCAGCATTCTCTGTGATCCGTGGTTTAACCCTGCCTACTATGCGGGATGGTGGCCATTCCCTGCCAATGACCATATCGATCGGTCGCGCATCGCACATCCCGACTATTTATATATTTCCCATTTGCATCAAGATCATTTCGATGCCCGCTTTTTGGCAGAGACGGTAGATAAAGCAACCACGGTGCTGCTGCCCGCCTTTCCGGTGCCAGCCTTGGAAGATGCGCTCCGATCCTTGGGCTTTTCGAACTTCATTCACCTGAAAAATGGCCAAGTCGAGTCCCTTAAGGCCGGCTTGCAAGTTGCCATCTGGGCCCTGGACGCGCCTAGTGACGGTCCGCTCGGTGACTCCTGTCTATTTGTCGACGACGGGACCATTAAGCTCTTCAACATGAACGATGCACGGCCGCGAGATTTAGATGGCATTCGGCGTCTCGGCCCCATCGACGCGCTCTTTTTGCAATTTTCCGGTGCCATTTGGTATCCCTTTGCCTATGACCTACCCAAGTCGGAGATGCGAGACCTGGGCCGCAGCAAGCGAACCAATGAAATGGCGAGGGCGCGAGCCTTCATCGAGGCGATTAATCCCGCCAATGTCTTTCCCTCGGCGGGGCCGCCAACCTTTCTCGACGATACCTTGTTTGGTTGGAACGACTTCGACAACGACGAAACCAATCCGTTCCCCGATCAGATGATCTTTTTAGCCGATCTAGCCGCCAATGGCATTGATTCCGGTCATTTAGTCTTGCCAGGTTCGGAGGTGGTGTTTGCATCAGGCGACCTCTCTCTTCGCCATCATTTAGGCAGCGAGAGCATTGATTCGATCTTCTCGGACAAGCGTGCCTATCTCACCCGATACCAACAGCGCATGGCTCCCGTGATGGCTGGCGAACGGAGCGCTTGGCCTGACGTGCCTAACGACTTGTTGGAACGAGTCCGCGAACGTCTGGAGCCCATCATGGCCCTAGCTGACGTTACGGCTCGCCGCATTGGCGGCGATGTCATTCTCGACTGGGGGACGGCGGCAGCACGCCTAGATTTCCGCCGAAGAAAGGTAGTTTCTTGGGACCTTAGTCCGGCTCGATACTATTTCCGCCTCCATGGCCCCACGCTGGCTCTAGCCATTCAAGAAGGCCAGGTCGACTGGGTCAACTCCCTTTTCCTCTCTTTCCGTTTTCAGGCACGACGGGAGGGAGAGTATAACGAAGCAGTCTATACGTTTTTTAAATGCCTTACCCCCGAACGGATTCAATATGCCGAAGGCTATTGGCTGGAATCGCATGCCGAAGACGAGCTGTATCAAGTTGAAGGGTATTTAGTGCAGCGTCGCTGCCCTCATTTAAAGGCCGATCTGGAGCGGTTTGGCGTGGTAGA
>JAKAAL010000958.1 GCA_021802375.1 Bacillota bacterium
ATCGAACTGAGTAATCAAAAGGTCCGCATTCACCGCAGCAACGCCTCCTTCAATAACGCTTTCAATTGCTCGCGAATTTGTCGTGTCCGCGCTTCCTGATCGTGTAAGGCAGCCAACAATTCCTCCGGATCGCCCCAGTCCTCGGTGACCGTATGGGGATTTTTAAAATCCAAGTTATAGTTGCGCGCTTTGACTTCGTCAATCGTCACGTTCCAGGCTTGGGGGGTCTCTTCGCGGTGATCCCACCAGTCCAGGCAAGACTGAAAATGCTCAAAGCGAATCGGTTTGGTCATCGAATACGCCTTTTGCCCCGCAGGCACTTGATGCTCGTAAAACCAAATAACTTGCGTCGGCGTGCCCTTTTCCAAAAACAGCAGATTCGTGCCAACTGCCGCATATGGCTTAAACACACTGTTCGGCAATCGAACAATTGTATGTAGATTGCATTCGGTCAGCAGATGTTCTTTTAGACGCGTTTTGACTCCTTCTCCATAGAGAAAGCCATCCGGCAATACAATCGCGGCACGCCCTCCCGGCTTTAATAACCGCACCAATAAGGCTAAAAAGAGATCCGCCGTCTCTTTGGTGCGAAACTGCTGCGGAAAATTGCTTTCAATTCCGTCTTCCTCACTCCCACCAAACGGGGGATTCGTCAAAACAATATCGACTCGGTCAGCCGCTTCCCAGCTAATGTACGGACGCGCCAAAGTGTTATCGTGGCGCACAAACGAGGGATCATCCACATTGTGCAGTAGCATATTGGTAACGCAGAGCATGTGCGGCAACGGCTTCTTCTCCACCGCGCGCAGGCTGTGCTGCATCAACTGTTCGTCGGCAGGCGTCTTCACATAACGATCCCGCATATGCCGCATCGCCGACGTCAAAAACCCGCCGGTCCCACACGCAAAGTCCATGAGAATTTCGCCGGGCTTTGGATCGACCCGATTGGCCATGAATTCAGTGACAGCACGAGGCGTATAGTATTCACCGGCATTTCCCGCACTTTGCAATTCATTTAGTAGTTGCTCGTAAATCACACCGAAATCTTGACGCTCAGTAAAATCATTAAAATCAATCGTATTGATGACATTAATGACCTGCCGCAACAACTGCCCCGACTTCATATAGTTGTAAGCGTCTTCAAAGACATCATGAACCATCCGACTCCGACCATCCTGAGGAGGCAATGCTTTCAGCGATGGAAACAAGGTGTTATTCACAAAATCCAACAGAGCATCCCCAGTTAATCCCTCCGGATCAGCGGCCCACGCCCGCCACTGCAAGGAAACGGGAATAGGAGAAACATAACCATCCCGTAAAAGCTCGAGCTCTTGATCCTGGTCATCGATAATTTTAAGAAAAAATAACCAAGCTAGCTGTGAAATCCGCTGTGCATCCCCATCAACCCCCACATCTTTACGCATCACATCTTGAATCGTTTTAACCATATTGGATACACTCATATTGTCTTATCCAACCTCCGCATAAAGTGCTGTTTGCAACGCCCGCGCCGCTTGTTCAAAGGCCAACCGGCCACCAAATGATTTGATTAAGCCCAGCGGCGTTCCCATTTGCGCAAAGGGATTAATTTTGAGCACCTGCAAGTCAGTAAAATCGACCAAACCTTCGTCCTCATATTTCTGTAACAAAGCATTCAAAATCGCTCGGGCTTGTTCACCGTATTGCGTAAAAACCGTCGCGTGACGGACTTGTTGAGCCCGCTCATGACGAGTCCTAAGCGGAGCCCCAAACGCCAAATGACATACCAGATCGAAAGGATCCGCCTCGGGTCCTAAAACTGCTGCCACTTGATCAAGCGGTAAACCCGCCTCAGCAATCTCATCAAGAACGGCCTGCTTGCGATCCGCTTCATTCCATCGCTTCAGAAAACCCTCAAGACTTCCAAACTCTTGCAACAACGTCTTACGCGAATAATCACGCAAACTCTCCGTGACTAAATGACCCTGATCATCAAGATAAGTCACTTGTTCCATCAGCACAGACACCGGGCCACCCCGTACATGATATTTCACACGAGACGGCCCCTCGGTCAAATCATCAAGCTCCTCAGAGCCCTCTAAAGCCTCAGACTCTAACTCTTCATCCGGAGGATCCAGAGATTCTCCAGGCTCGGGATCATACACCTGAATAGGAGGGCCGTCGAACTCCGGATCGTGAAAATGATTGGTGGCTTGACGAAAATCCAAAATAGTAAAGTAAAACTTCCCTGTCGCTTCATGAATGCGTGTACCCCGTCCAATAATCTGCTTAAACTCCGTCATACTCCCAATTTCACGGTCCAAAACGATGAGCCGACAGGTTTGCACGTCCACTCCCGTAGACAACAATCGAGACGTCGTAACCAAAACCGGCGTCAGCGATTCAGGATCGATGAACGTATCCAGTTGCGCTTTACCAACAGGATCATCTCCAGTAATCCGCATGACATAATGCGGATATTCTGCCACCAAATCCGCATTACAATTGACAAGCGCCTGCCGCATCCGTTCGGCATGATCGGTATCCACACAAAACACAATCGTTTTCTGAAACCGATCGCCACTTTCTACAAGATAACGCGTAATAAGACGCGCCACCGCTTCCGTTCGTTCATCCACAACCAAGTGACGATCAAAATCCGATTGGGAATACCGCCGTGTCTCTAGCTCCTGCCCGTCAAGATCCCGCTCCCCAGCACGGGCATAATACCCTGTAACATCCAAATCCAAATGAATATCGAGAT
>JAKAAL010000028.1 GCA_021802375.1 Bacillota bacterium
CATCAACACGCTATGCTCCATTTCCCCAGATTGTCCAATTTTTTCGGTGCGCGGGGGCCGTTTTTCCATGACCTGGGAGGTTCCATGCCAATCGGAATCTATGATTTTCATCTCGCGATCATTTAAAACCTGCTCCCCCACGCCGTTATTGAATAGTTCTGCTATCGCTGGAGCGCTATACGCCGCATCGGATGATCGACCGTCCCTCGGCTATGCCATCGCCCCACCATCCATTGTCAGCATAGTCCCCGTTACAAAGCTGGCAGCATCCGACAGCAGCCAGACAATGCCGTGAGCAATCTCCTCGGGATAGCCCATGCGGCCGATGGGTTGGAACTCTTGCCGCCCCTGCCATTGTTGGGCATCTGTGGTGTGTTGCCGAACAATGGGGGTATCCACAAAGGACGGACACACGGCATTAATGCGAATCCGGGACTTCGCCGTTTCCAAGGCTGCGGTGCGAGTCAGGCCGACCACCGCATGCTTTGACGCCGTGTAGGCGGCATGCAACGGAAATCCCCGAAGGCCCGCCAGGGATGCCACATTCACAATGCTCCCACGGCCCTGCTGAAGCATCGAGGCAAGTTCGGCCTGCATGCAGGCTAAGGTTCCGAGCACATTGACGGCGAGGACCACGGCAAACGCGCTTTCGGGATAGGACCTCAGTGGAATGGCCGCGCCCACTATCCCCGCGGCATTGACCGCATAATCCAGCCGTCCATACCGATCTGCGGTGTCTTGGACGAGAGCCGTCACGCTCTCACGATCACGCACATCGACACGCACAAAGTGCACCTCCCCGCCCTGCCGCTGAAGGTCTTGCACCACAGCCTTTCCTGCGGTCTCATCGCGCGTCCCCGCCACGACTACCCGGATCCCCTACGCGGCCAACAGTCGCAAATTACCACAAGAAGGGCCTAAGACTCCTCATCCGGCGCATCTGTTCGGGGGAGATTGGTCAGTTGGTAATCACCCACAAGGATCGGCTTTTGCGTTTCGGCTCGGAACTGGTTTTCTCTCTTTGTGAGCACTTTGGCCCCTGTACCGCGTCTTTGAACACCAAGGGCGGCAATTCCTTGCCATCGCGTTGCTCACCCTGGGGAAACGGCTCATTCGGCCATTGCAAGGCCATGGACGAATCTCGGGTAACGTGCGCGTGGTGCTGGACGAGCGGCTCAAAACGGCCGTGATCCATATGCCATACGACGTGCGGATTCCCGTCCAGCCCGCCGTCGGGGATCCGGTGGGGTTGGATATGGGCGTAACTGAAGTGTTGGCTTCCTCCAACGGCGAAAAATACGGTGCTGCTGGAGGACTTGTCTGAGGAGACCACGCAAACCGGTCGAATCCGCAACAAGCTCTTCCAGTTGGCCCGAAAAGCGGAAGGGCGCGGTGATAACGGCAAAGTCTCTCGCATCCGGCGCCACAATCTGGGGCATAAAAAGCTGCAGGTAAAGCGCCGGCGCGGCGAATCTGCCATCAAGACCGTCGTGGGCCAATCCGTCCGGCAAGCAATGAAGCCGCGCCCCGCCGAGGTCGCGGTGGAGGATCTGGCGCATTTGCGGGGCCGAACCAAAAGCCGCAAATTATCTCTTTCGTGCCGAGACGGGAGGTTCCCGTCTTAAAACGGTCAACGCTGTCCCCATCCGACATGCGGATATGTCCATAAGGACAATCGGCACGGGGACCGGTTTCACTGCCTCGAATGCGGGTGGGATGGGGACGCGGACGTTGTTGCCGGAATGAACCTCCTAGCCAGGATGGTGGATCCCGAGATCCGGCTTGGGACACCCAAGGAACGGATCAAGGCCATTCTCATGGAGCGGTTCCGTCGCCGGAAGGAGACCGGGAACCGAGACGATGCCGCTGTCAGCTCGCCGGCAGCCGTAGACCAGGGGATCGTCGATGCCGGAAACGGCACACCGCTCCCGACTGGACTCTAGCGCCGCGATGGGGACGGCACGCGAACGGATCGCGGGCCAATTTGGCCCATTGGCAGAGAGCGAACAATCAGCGAAAAACCGCGATGTCTAAGTGTGTCTAGGTTTTTCAGAGCGGACAACTATTAAACCCTTGTGCAAGGTGACGGAATCGCAGGGGGGTGTCCATAATTTAGACTAAAAAACTTGGGCGTGCCGCGGGTCAGCGGAGAACACCCGGGCGCAGATGGCTCGCCCCAACTCCCCAGTGCGGCTCCTTGACCAGGATGGTACCCGTGTTCCTTGGCCCACACGCTGTGTTTCATGCACATACCTTGAGCAGTTGCTAACCCTTGACAAGTGCTTGGACATAATTATATAAGTGTATCGTGATGAGGTGATATTCATGTACGAACAGGAGGCTGAACTCTTTCGGGCTCTGGGGGATTCGGTCCGACTCCAGATTCTTGCCCTGTTGCGGATTCGCGAAGCCTGTGTCTGCGAATTGGTCGAGCGGTTACCGGTGAGTCAGCCGGCCGTCTCGCAACATCTTCGCAAGCTGCGGCAGGTGGGGTTGATCCGTGAGCGCCGCCAGAAATACTGGACGTTTTACGCGCTGCGCGAGGACGTGTCTCCCACTGTAGCCAGCATCATCCGAGAGTTGCCTCATTCTCTCGCCGATGAGAAGTGGCTTCGGACGCATCAAGTTGATATCGCGTGCGCGGACATTGGATCAACGGAGGACGCCAAGGGTCCCGCTCTAGGTGCTCTCAACCCACCACGCGAGCGCTAATTATTCTAAGGTCTCAGAGCAAAAGAGAGGGGGAAGGGTGCAATGGATCCCAAGATGAAGGCATTACTGGCTATCGCCGCCTCCGTGGCCGGAGGCTGTGCCTCGTGCCTGGAGACCCATATCGTGGAGGCCCGCCAGGCGGGAGCAGACACCCGCGAGATCCAGACTGCGGTAAACATTGCGCGGGCGATTCGCCTGCAGGCGGTCACCGCTATGGATGATTTGGCGTCGCAGTGGACTGCGCGCGAGGTGATTGCCGTCTTGTCCGACAGCGCGGGTTGTGGTCCGGGCTGTCACTGCTGAAGGAAGTGAGGGAGACTCGATGACCATCGAGGTATTTGATCCGGAACTCTGTTGCACCACGGGCGTCTGTGGCTCCGCGCCCGATCCTGGGCTGATACGAGCGCAAGAGACCTTTGATCGCTTAAAAGCCGAGGGGGCCATCGTTCGGCGTTTTCAGTTAAGCCGCCATGCGGAGGCATTTACGGCAAACGCGTCGGTCTACCGCACGCTCCTGGAATCCGGCACCGGGGCCCTGCCGATGATTGCGATTGACGGCGCGCTCCGCTTTGTCGGGCAATACCCTACGTACGATCAGGTCCAACGCGTCCTCTCGACGACGGGCTAAAAGAAGGTCGAAAGCTATGCGCTATCTCTTTTTTTCCGGCAAGGGCGGCGTTGGCAAAACCTCCTTGTCCTCCGCGACCGCCGTGCGGCTGGCGGACCAGGGTGCGCGCGTCTTGTTGGTGACGACAGACCCCGCATCAAACCTGGCGGACGTCTTCGAACAAGAAATTGGTCCGCGGCCGCGGGCCATTCAATGGGTGCCGGGGTTGGATGCTCAGGAGATTGACGCCGAAGCCGCCGCTCAGGCGTATCGGCAAAAAGCCCTCGGGCCCCTTCGCGGGATCGTGCCTGACGCCGTGCTTGAGACGATGGCGGAACAGATGAGCGGGCCGTGCACGGTGGAGATTGCGGGGTTCGACGAGTTCGTCGGCTCCATGTTGACCAATGCGTATGAGGTTGTATTATTTGACACTGCACCCACCGGGCATACCCTGCGATTACTGGCCTTACCGTCCGCTTGGTCCACCCATATTACCGAGAGCGCCGAGGGATCCGGCCAGACATGCATTGGACCCGTAGACCAACTGAAGAATTCGCAGCAGCACTACGATGAGGCGTTAGCGCGCTTGTGCGACAGGACCATGACCCGGTTTTTGTTGGTGACCCAGCCGGAGCGCGCCGCGGTGGGGGAGACGCTTCGCGCCGCTCGAGAACTTGAGGAACTGGGGATTGCCTGCCCGAGGGTCATTGTCAATGGCGTGATTCCGGACGAGGCAGCCGTTCATCCCTTCTTCGCCGCCCGACGGGCCATGCAACGTTCTGCGATGGCCGCTCTGGCGGAGGCGTTCCCAGAGGCTATCGAAGTGCCCCTTTTAGGGGATGAAGTGAAAGGGATGGATCAACTGAGAGCGTTGGGGAGGTGGATGGACCTCGATGTCTATGTCGCCCGCTAGTTTTTTAGCATCGGGAACCGGTCCACGCCGGTTATTTCTGGCCGGCAAAGGGGGCGTTGGCAAAACGACGTTGGCTGCGGCAGCGGCGGTCATGGCGGCTCGGCACGGACAGAAGGCGCTTCTCATCACCACCGATCCCGCTGCCCACATTGGATGGGTCTTGGAAAGTCCAGTCGGTGAGGACCCGACGCCAGTGGCGGGTGTGGCAGGTCTTTTTGCCGCTCGCATCGACCCGCGCGAGGAGACGGATCGCTATAAGCAAATGGTGTTGCACGCGGCTCGAGAACGCTTTGCCGCAAAGACGGTTAAGCGCATGGCCGAGGAGTTGAACTCGCCGTGCACAGAAGAGGTTGCCGTATTCCGGCGCTTTCTTTGGGCGCTTTTGGCGGACGAATTTCCGGTGGTCGTGTTTGACACGGCTCCGACCGGCCATACTCTGCGACTTTTGGCACTGCCCCTAAGCTATACCCAGCAGATTGCCGTCAAAGCACAAGGTTCGGAGGAGAGCCTAAGGGTGGATCAAGAGGAAGCGGAACACATGCGGCAAGCGCTGGCCATTTTACGCGACCCGAATCGCACACGATTTGCCTGGGTAGTTTACCCGGAGGCGACACCTATTCGCGAAGCCCAAAGAGGGGCGGAAGATCTTCAAGCGATGGGGATTGCCACCGGCTGGGTAATGGTCAACCAAGTTCTTCCCGCCGCAGTCTGTGTGCATCCGCTGTTCCGCCGGCGATATGCTTTGCAGCAAGGATACCTTCAAGATTTGGGCCACCAGTTTCCGGGAGTGGCTCTCATCGAGATTCTCCTCCAAGCCCAAGACGTCGTCGGTCTCAAGGCAGTCGGGTACCTGGCCGAGGCCGCATGGGGGCCCGCCAATCCGGTGTCACATCCATCGGCGGCGCCTTAGCGTCCTGGACTACAAAAGGGATGGGCTAGCAGATGGGCTACCAATGGAAGCTAAAATCGCGGTAGTGGTTTTGTGTGGAAAAGACAATCCAGGGACGAGCAATGGCAGGATTGCATGTGGCCAAACGGATGTATGACGGCCGAGCAATTGGCATCGAAGATGTGGAAGTGTTTTTGTTAACCGAGGGCGTCAGCGTTGGTGGTAGGACTGGCCCATCTGTTTCCCAACGGGATTATCGATCGACCGGATCTCCGCGCCCTCTCTCGTAACAGGTCGTGTCTGGAGGATGTGGCCGCTTATTATTTAACCCGGCGTGCGGTTTGTCTGGCAACGCCTATCAGAGGGACGCAGCGTCCGGGTCCAAGCGCGAGCGTTGGCCGATGAGGAAGCGGCGTTGGTGTTGGGTCAAGCACAGGCGACGCCGAAACGGGTGGACCCATTGCAAGCAGTGCAATGGCGCTGGGTACGGGAGGTGATTTTCCGAACTCTGGCCGACACGCTCGCGACGAAAAGCCGGGCTGTCATTGGCCGGATGTTCCTTACGTCCATCGGGGCGTGCGCACCGATGTCTTGTTTAAGCACGTGCCCGTGTGGCCGATTTTTAACCATCCGACAAACGGCGGGCACCCCGCCGCTTCCTATTTCAGCTTATTTTACGGTGAGGATGTGCAAGGCGATGCCGGTAATCGCGGCGGTTGGGCTGTTTTTGGCTGTGCTTATCTTGATCATCCTTCAGCCCCGGGGACTTTCCATCGGGTGGACGGCGTTGATCGGCGGGATACTGGCGTTGGTGCTGGGCATTGTTTCTTGGGCCAACGTGAGCGAAGTGGTTCATCTGGTGTGGGATGCGACCTTGACCTTTGTAGCGGTGATCTTGATTTCGTTGGTGCTGGACGCGGTGGGATTTTTTGAGTGGGCTGCCCTGCATATGGCGCGTCGATCTTATGGTCGGGGGACCCGGCTGTTTTTGTTGCTGGGCGTCTTGGGGGCACTGGTGGCCATGTTCTTTGCCAACGATGGCGCGGCCCTGATTCTTACGCCGATTGTCTACGAACAGACCAAGGCGCTTAAACTGGATCCCAAAGCGACCCTGGCGTTGATTATGACCAGCGGGTTCATTGCCGATACGACGTCGTTGCCGTTAGTGGTGTCCAATTTGGTCAACATTGTTTCGGCGGATTTTTTCCACCTGGGATTCGCCTCGTTTGCCTGGCGGATGGTGCCCGTGGATGCCGTGGCCCTGGCCGCAAGTTTATTGGCACTTTATGTGATGTATCATCGTATGCTGCCGCGGACTGTGGACGTGGACCAGTTGGCCGAACCCCATACGGTGATCCGGGATCAGCGGGTCTTTCGGGCCGCTTGGGTCGTACTAGGTTTTCTGCTGATGGGGTATTTCGCCAGCCAACTGCTGCATTGGCCAGTTTCGGTATTCGCCGGGGCGGCGGCCATAGTCTTACTGGGGATTGCCCATCGTAGTCCGGCTGTGAATGTTCCCCGCCTGGTCCGGGAAGCCCCCTGGAAGATCGTGGTGTTCTCGATTGGGATGTATGTGGTGGTATTTGGATTGCGTAACGTCGGCCTCACCCATCTTTTAGGCGAGGTGCTGGTCACGTTGACGCGTCATGGGGCGCTGTTAAGCATTTTGGGGACCGGAGTGGTGGCAGCCGGTTTGTCCTCGATGATGAACAACATGCCTACGGTGATGATGGGCGCGTTGGCGATTCACGATGCCGCGCGGCTCTCCGCGATTCATTTGGCGTTGGCATATGCCAACGTGGTCGGCTGCGATTTGGGACCGAAAATCACGCCCATCGGTTCGCTGGCCACTTTGCTGTGGCTCCATGTGTTGGAACGGCGGGGGATACATATCGGTTGGGGGTATTATTTCCGAGCAGGCATTCTCATGACGGTGCCCGTTCTGCTGGTGACGCTGGGAGCGCTCTGGGGATGGTCGGCCATCATGGGTAGTGGGATATAAGGTACCGTAGCAAGTTCGCTGTGGCTGGTGTCAATCACCCCGCCCTGAAGGGCGGAGCTTGGATCTGGACTCCCCGCAATTCGAGAAAACGGTTAAGCCTTCCTCGCTTTGGCTTCAGCGTTCGACCCATCGGGGGCTGCTGACAAAAGCCCCGTCCTCATCCATGAGGATCACGGTGGGGAACCGGGCGTGAATCCCGCCTTCACAAGCGTGATCGGGACATTTAAGTTTGCCGCGAGCGATGGCCTGTCGCCATATGCGGCGATGGTGGCGATCGCGCGTCGCGGCTTAGAATTTGGGGAGCGTCTTCGGTCCCGGTCCACCTTCTCTCTCTACCGGTCAGGAATCGAGGGAAGCACGTCTGGAGCGACGGGGGGCTCGTGGTCGCCGTTCCTCCGAGGAACCTCGCGGCAGGGGAGGACCCCTATCCGTGGCGGCACCGACTCCGGCCTCTATGGAGCACGGCCCGCCGCGGGATGGTATGACTGCGGGGCCGGGGCGGGATTCCCCCGGCGGAAAACGTCGGCCACACTGTTCGACCGGCGTGACAAAGGGCAGGGAATAACTATCCATGTTTTTAGGCGCTATGGCTTGCAATCTTTCGAGGGTTGAGGATCCGGGAAAGGAAATTGACACTAGCCGGAGAGGTGTCGTTTCTGCAAATTGGCTAAGCCAAAGATCAGGCGACCAATCTCGAACATAATGTTTGAGCGGTCTGGCCGAATGGACGTACTGGGATTAGAAGAGGGGCGACCGGCTCTCGCGCACCTAATCGGGTCTACCGTTCAGCCCAGAAATCTTCGGTTGACTGTAGCCCCTAAGGGCAAGGGATCCTGGTCCAAAATCCTGACTACTAACCAGGCCCAGGGCGTCAGTTGTGAGAATTGGACGGCAAATTCACTCTGGCAGGGAACGCCGCTCTCCATCAGGAGACCAGAATGAATACTGGTTTTTCCCCCCGATCACCCGTCCTCCGCTGGAAAACATAAAACTTACACAAAGGTTGTCAAACCCCCTTCATGGGTTCCATCGCCCTTGTCCTTCCATTTGTCGCGGATTTCAGAGCTTGACCGTATAGCAACGGTTTGATTCTACATATACTAGTCAAACCGGATTGGAACGGCTTTCTCGTTAAGATGGCCGCAAACGGTGACCTGGGGCGATGTCGGAGGCTGGCGGTTCAGGTCTGGCGACAGGCGACAAAGGAGTAATGGCATGAGCGAGTGGACGGTGGTAATCGGAGGAGATCAAACCCACCTTCTGGGGATGCGGTTGGCCTACGCCGTGCCGGGTGAATGGCGGGAATTTCGCGTAGGGAATCTCTCCTATTATCAGTGCCGTCAGGAACCGGAATTGCGCGGGGACGAGGCGTGGCAGTTGGGCGATGCGTTAACCTCCTTTGTCTTGGAGGATTGGTACCGACAATGGCTGATGACTATCGTGCATCGCCACTATCCTTATTTTGATCCTGATGAACAAACCGCGATTGGGGCGTATGCGGCCGGACGCCTAAATCCCAGTCCGGATTATTTCGAGCGCCGCTATCATGTGGTGCGCGAGCGCTTGCGCGACTTCTTGGGCGACCACGATTATGTGGTGGTCGAGGGCATTTGCACGTTTTTATTGCGCGACCTCGCGAGGACTATGGAAGATGCGGTGGATCTGGCGGTGGATGACTTGTTGCTGGAAAATGAGCAGCGTGAGTTTATCCGGCTGTTAAAAAGCTTTTTGGCTATGCAGCCAGTTCGGACCGATGCGATCCATGTGTTTTACGAAAATGCGCGTTTTTATTTGGAAGATGAAACGAAAAGTCCTGTGGGAGAAGAACTCTTACGGGAATTGACTAACGGGGTGGGATCTGAAGGACCCCAGGACGACTTATTGATTTCGGTGTTGTTAACCCTCGCTCCGGCCCGGCTGGTAATCCACCAGGGGCCCTTCGATTTATTGACGATGCGGACCATTCAGGCGGTGTTCGAAGAACGGGCTCACCGATGCACGGGGTGCGAACGGTGCGAGGCGCGAAGACAATTGCCGGATCGTTGACCCGCTGAGTTGAAAGGTCCAGGCGGGTGTCTTATACTGGGTTTGGCAATGCCCAGGACACGCGGCGGCCCCCGTTCCCAGAGAGGTGCGGCCTTGGCTGAAAGCCGGATCGAGCAAGCCCGCCGACCAACCACCTGGAAGCCTGTCGCTGAAGCCCGGGGGGATAAGGCGTCCGGGTCGACCCGTTAGCGTCGACAAAGCGTGGGCCGACGCCTGCAGCAAGGTGGAACCGCGGGGCTTCCCCGTCCTTGAGAGGACGGGATTTTTTGTGGGGAAGAGGATGTGCGGTGGCGAACGAGAGGATTGCGGTGAGCGTGGAGGGCCAGGCGCGAGAGATTCCGGAAGGGATACCGGCTCGGGCGGCCTTGAATCTTTTGCGTCAAGACCAGGATGAGGTTTTGGCAGCGGAATACAATGGGCAGGCGATTGATTTAAGCCGGCCTCTGACGCGTCCGGGCGCTTTGGCTCCGCTGACGTTTGCTGACGACCTGGGTCGCCATGTGTTTCGCCACTCCAGTGCGCATTTGCTGGCTCAGGCGGTGAAACGGCTATGGCCCGAGGCTCGGCTCGGAACAGGTCCTGCCCTAGACGATGGCTATTATTACGATGTGTGGTTGCCCGATTCCCTGTCTGCCGAAGATTTGACCCGGATTGAAGAGACGATGCGGCAAATTGTGCGGGAAAATCTGGCGATTGAACGTGACGAATTGTCCCGTAAGGAAGCTTTGGCGTTGTTTGAGGAACGTGGGGAGCATTTTAAATGCGAAATTGTCCGACGCATTCCCGACACGGTCCCCATCTCGGTCTATCGCCAGGGAGAATTTGTGGACCTTTGCAGCGGCCCCCACGTGCCCGCCACCGGCTACCTCAAGGCCATTAAGCTGACCAATGTGTCTGGTGCCTATTGGCGGGGAGACGAAAGCGCACCCCGCATGACCCGGATTTACGGGACATCATTTCCCTCTGAGCAGGCCTTGGCGAATCACTTGGAGAACCTGGAGGAAGCCAAGCGGCGGGACCATCGTAAACTGGGACGGGAACTTGGCCTCTATCAAATCAAGGATGAGGCGCCGGGATTTATTTTTTGGTTACCGAAGGGTTTAGAGCTCTTTCGGACTTTGGAACGGTTTTCGCGCGATTTGCAAGAACCGTTAGGATACCAGGAAGTCAGTACGCCGTGGGTATTCCGCTCGTCGCTTTGGGAGCAATCAGGGCATTGGCAGCATTATCGCGATAACATGTTTATCGTAGAGCGCGATGATGAACGGCTCGGCCTAAAACCCATGAATTGCCCTGGACACTGCTTGCTTTACGCTTCCGAGGTGCGTTCCTATCGGGATTTACCCCTGAAGTTTTCCGAGTACGGTCCCTTATCGCGCTTTGAGCGGAGCGGTACCCTGCATGGGCTTATGCGCACCCGCGGGTTTCACCAGGATGATGCGCATCTGTTTGTGCGCCCAGAGCAGATTGCGGATCAAATTGGAGAGGTGTTGGGATTGGTGGACGCCGTGTATTCGGCGTTCGGCATGCCGGTTGACATTCTCCTTTCCACGCGGCCCGATGATTATCTGGGTGAACGCGCGACGTGGGACGTGGCGGAGCAACAGTTGCAAGACGCGCTGGCGCAGTCGGGACGCCCGTATCGCATCAACGCGGGAGATGGCGCGTTTTACGGACCTAAGCTGGACTTCACCGTGATTGACGCCTTAGGGCGCAAATGGCAAACGGCCACCGTGCAACTCGACTTCCAGTTACCGCAGCAATTTGATTTGCACTACGTGGACACCGACGGCCAGCGTCGCCGGCCAGTGATTATTCATCGCGCTATTTTTGGATCGCTGGAGCGATTTTTGGGTATTGTTGTGGAGCATTACGCGGGCGCATTCCCCTTGTGGCTGGCACCCGAACAGGTGCGAGTGCTGCCGGTCCAAGAGGCGCAAGGCGCCTACGCCCAACAAATCGTCTATGATCTCAAGACCCGGGGACTTAGGGCCAGCGTCGATTTTCGAAACGAAAAATTGGGGTATAAGATTCGGGCCGCTCAAATGGACAAAGTCCCGGTTATGTTGGTTGTGGGAGCTCGAGAAGCTGAGCAGGCGACCGTGGCGGTCCGGACCCGGCAAGGGGACCAAGGGGTCCAGCCTTGGCCCGCCTACGGTGGCACGCTGGTGGAGGAGGCCGCTCGGCCGCATTAATTGATGCCCGGTACTGGAGGACTAACATGGCGGAATTAACGGTCGTGACGACGAACCGATTGCGGCCGGAACTTCGGGAACTGATTCTGAAAACCGCACCGGTGACGCTAGTGGGGCCCGAAGGGTGGGAAGAGGCATTGGGCCGGGCCGATGTGGCTTTAGCGTTTCGTTTGCAGCGCCACCATGTGGAGGCGGCCCCAAATTTAAAATGGGTGCAAATTCTGTCGGCCGGGGCCGAACACTTACCGCTTCGCGAGTTGGCCGATCGGGGCGTGCTGATTACCAACGTGGCCGGTATCCATACAGCCACCATGTCAGAGCATGCGCTTATGCTTATGCTGGCCTTGGCGCGCAATTTTCCCTTGGCGTATCGTCAGCAACAAGATCAGGTATGGGAACAAAGGCCGTTTGCCCACATGCCCACATTGGCAGGTAAGACGGCTTTGATTGTCGGTCTGGGGGCCATCGGGAGCGCCTTGGCCAAACGGCTGTTGGCGATGGAGATGGCGGTGCTGGCGGTGGGACGGACGGCGCGTCACGATCCGGTGGTCGGCGACGTGGTGGCGATGAGCGACATGGGACCGTTATTGGCCCGGGCCGATTACGTTATTTTAATGACGGCCTTGACTTCCGAAACTCGTGGAATGATGGACGCGCGCCGCTTCGCTCAGATGAAGCCCGGGGCCGTGTTGATTAACTTGGCCCGGGGCGGGGTGGTGGTGGAAGCCGCCCTGATGGAGGCGTTAAGCCGCGGACAGGTGGGGGCGGCCGGGCTGGATGTGGTGGAAACCGAACCCTTGCCGGTAGGGCATCCGCTTTGGACTATGCCCAATGTGATCGTCACTCCGCATGTGGGAGGGCGGCAAGAAAATTACATGGGGCGTGTGGTGGCGGTGTTCACCGAAAACTTAAGACGCTTTATTGCCCAGCAACCTTTGCAAAACCTGGTGGATCCGGACCGGGGATATTGAGTGGCAAAAGCGCGCCTCCCTTCGCCCGTGGTGGTCCGCAGGGAAGATAAGGAGCGGGATGATGGAAGAAAATCCTGTAAAACGGCAGCTTCAAGCCGGAGGCGTCGTACTGGGCCCCATGGTGTTGGAATTCAACACTCCGGGGATGGCAAGTCTCATGGAGGCGACAGGCGTCGACTTTGTGCTGTATGACATGGAACACGGCGGATTCGGATTTGATACCATGCGCCAAGTGCTGAGTTATAGCCGTGGCCGTAGAGCCGTTCCCATTCTTCGCGTACCGGACACCCAATATGGATTGTTGGCGCCGGTGATGGACATGGGCGCTAAGGGCGTGGTGGTGCCTTTCGTGGACACGGCCGAACAAGCCCGCACCATTGTTGCCGCAACTAAGTATCCGCCTTGGGGTCGCCGCGGGGCCTCCTTCCGTATTGCCCATGATGATTTTCGGTTGGGTGATGTGGTGGACAAGATGCGCGAAGCCAATCAAGAAACCCTGGTTGTGGTGCAAATTGAAACGGGCACCGCGTTGAGTCATTTGGACGCGATCGCTGCCATCGATGGGGTGGATGTGCTTGTCATCGGGCATCTGGATTTGGCCAACTCCCTGGGCATCCCCGGCAGGGTGGATGACCCTCGGATTCTAAATGCCAGCCGTCAGGTCATCGACGCTTGCAATCGGCAGGGCAAGGCCTGCGGACGCGTGGTGTGGAATACCGCGTCGGCCATCGCTGCAGTGGACGACGGCTATCGATTTTTAATTTTTGGCAGTGACGTGGTGTGGTTACAAGAATCACTTGCCCGTGGGGTGTCGGAGGTGCGCGCCCGCGTCGCTTATAAGCCCTGAACGATGCTCGCGCACCAAGCGGGCCTGTTCGCTCTCGCGGGGACCATCCCACCCCGGCGGTTTGGGGACCGGCGGCGGCACGGGCGGTGGTCCTTTAGTGGCGGTCAAACGGTTGTTTCCGCGCAAGCTTCGGTGTCCATCGATTGACGGTCTACAATCGCCATGGTACGATGCAACCGAAGTAGAGGCATCCGCTTCTCACCTGACGATGAGGTCGTTCAGGTTTTTGATTCAGACGAGGCGGTGTCGTCTGATCGGAGGACGGATGTAGTCCGTCTATTTTTTATGGCTAGAGGCGCTCTTGGGCCTCGCCAAATTTCAGGGAGGGATCGCCATTAAGGAACTCAGGGTCAACGACGAGATTCGTGTCCGGGACGTCCGGTTGGTCGGTGACGGTGGTGAGCAATTGGGGATTGTTCCCATCCGTGACGCCTTGCGTATCGCGTCGGAACGTCGCGTCGATTTGGTGGAGGTGTCCCCCACCTCGCGCCCGCC
>JAKAAL010000959.1 GCA_021802375.1 Bacillota bacterium
AAACAAGAATCCATACCCGGTCGAACTCCTCGGATCGCATAAGCCGAGCGGTTGCCGCTTATTCTAAAGCAGGGCTTCTTGGGAGGGATTATCCCAGGTGCTATGCCTTTTGGCCCTGTTTTTCGAGGACATCAACAAGGAGGCCTTCGTGACCCAACGTTTCATTTGCATTCATGGACATTTCTATCAACCTCCACGGGAAAACCCCTGGCTCGATTTTGTCGAGGTGCAGGATTCCGCGCATCCCTATCACGACTGGAATGAACGCATTGCCGCCGAATGCTACGAAGCCAACACCGCTTCGCACATCTTGGATGCCTCGTCGATGTTAGTCGACGTGATTAATAACTATAGCCGGATAAGTTTTGATTTTGGCCCTACGCTGATGTCCTGGCTGGAACGCCATCGCTCGGATGTCTATCGTGGCATCCAACGCGGCGACCGAGAAAGCCTAATCCGCTACCAGGGGCACGGTTCAGCCCTGATGCAGCCGTATAATCATCTGATTATGCCCTTGGCCAGCCGCCAAGACAAAGAGACGCAATTGATTTGGGGCATGACCGATTTTCGCCATCGCTTTGGTCGCGAACCGGAAGGCATGTGGCTTCCCGAGACGGCCGTGGATCTCGAGTCGCTGCTCCTAGCCGAAAAGCTTCACATTCAGTTCACGGTGCTTTCCCCGCACCAAGCAGAGCGCGTCAGGCGAGCCGACGGTTCGTGGCTCGACGTCAGTCGGGGCACGATTGACACCACTATGCCCTATTGGGTCGATCTCGGTCAGACCCGTATGGCCGTATTTTTCTACGATAAGGAGGCCTCACAGGCCGTCGCCTTTGAGGGCCTCTTAAACAACGGAGAAGCTTTTAAAAAACGGCTCATGGACGCCTTTTCGTCGGGGGATGGGGCCCATGCTCAGCTGGTCAACATCGCCACGGATGGAGAAACCTACGGACATCACCACCGCTTTGGGGACATGGCCCTTTCCTATGCCCTACACGCGCTCGAGGGCGAAGCCAATGTGCAATTAACCAACTATGGCCAATTCTTGGCGATGTTTGCGCCTGAGTATGAAGTCGTACTCAAGCCCATGAGTTCATGGAGCTGCAGTCACGGCGTCGAACGGTGGCGTGCCAATTGCGGGTGCAATAGCGGATCGCACCCGGGGTGGAGTCAAGCTTGGCGTGCCCCACTGCGTCAGGCCATGGATGATTTGGCGCAAAACGTTTGGCCGCTCTATCAAGCGTCCCTTGAAAGCATGGCCATCGATCCCTGGGCTATTCGCAACGACTACATTCAATTGCTGCTTGACCGCTCACCGGAACGCTGGTATTGGCTCTATCAACGCCACATTGGCGGTCCTGTGCCGGAAAGCGATCGCGTGCGCATCGCCAAGCTGCTGGAGTTGGCACACCATGCCATGCTCATGTATACCAGCTGCGGGTGGTTTTTCGACGAGATTTCCGGCTTAGAAACGGCGCAAGTACTACAATACGCGGGCCGCGTGATTCAACTGGCCGAGGAACTCTTTGACCGGTGTTTTACCCCACAGTTTGTGGAGGTCTTAAAAGGTGCCCCGAGTAACCTGCCTGACTATCAAGACGGGTCGGAGGTGTATCGCCGTCTGGTGCAGGCGGCCACGATTGACTTAAAACGCATTACCGTGCAATATGCGATCCGCGACTTGTTTCACATCAATTCGGCGTCCGGCGCGTTCTATTGCTATCACGTGGCCGCGGGGGCACGCGAATGGTTTAGCGCGGGTTCCATCAATGCCGTCATCGGACAGCTTACGGTCACCTCGGAGGTCACCGCGGAAAGCCAAAGCTTCACCTATGGAGCCCTGCATCTGGGTGATCACAATGTGCGCGCAGGCGTGATCGCGGAACTCTCGCCCGATGCCTTCGAAATCTATCGCAAGACCGTCGTCAAAGGGTTTGCCGCAGGCGACCTAGCGCCCGTCATCCAAACCCTGGAACAAACTTTTGCGAGTTCTCCCAATCCCTTAGGGCAATTGACCCAAGACGACCATCGTGCCGTACTGCAGCAGATCTTAAAACGGGGATTGGCTGAAGCCGAAGCCGCCTATCGCCAAATTTACGATCACCACGCACTGTGGATTACCTACCTACGCCATTCGGGCACGCCCGTGCCTGACGCGCTGGCTAACGCGGCTCGCTGGGTGTTAACCCAGGCCCTGGAACGCGCACTAGCCGCCTACCCTTTAGACCTCGACCAGGTACGCTCCATTTTATCCGAGGCCGAGCGGGTCGAACCGGGTCTGGCCGATACCCCCAGCCTGGCCCACCGCCTGGAACAGAGCCTGGGCCGCCTGGCCCACGATCTGGCTCGATCGCCCCGTGACCTTGATGCCCTGAGACAGTTGGCGACCGGCATCAAAATTAGTCAAATCGTGCCCTTTCCCGTGGATGTGCGCCGACTGCAAACGGAAGTGTTTGCCGTGGGAGAATTGGTGCAAGACGACTTCTTGTTCTTAAAAGGCCTCAGCAGCGATGAACGATGGGCAAAAGCATGGAATCAGCAGTATCATGAGATTGCAAGCGCCCTCAATATCCGTCCGTTGGATCCGCGTCCGTAAAGTATCACCAGGACGACGATATATCTCTTTAATCGTTTGGCAAATAATGGTAGTATTGGTCTCCAAGTATTTTTAATCGGGGTGGGGAGGGATCTTATGATTGCCATCGGACTCGTGGCCGGCTCTGGTACGCGCGCACCTG
>JAKAAL010000960.1 GCA_021802375.1 Bacillota bacterium
ATCAACCCAGAAGCTCTGGCGCTGGCGGAGGTAAGCGATTGCGTGAGGGAGACGGGGCATTCTTATGGGTTGCTTCATGGCTTACCCGTCATGATCAAAGACAACATCGCTACCGCCGACAAGATGCACACCACAGCCGGGACATTAGCACTAGCTAAATCGCGAACACCTTTTGACGCACATCTAGTGACCCGGTTGCGCCAGGCTGGCGCCGTGGTGCTTGGGAAGACAAATCTGACGGAATTAGCCAACTTTATGTCGGATCATATGCCCAATGGATATAGTGCCCGCGGTGGGCAGGTAAAAAATCCCTATGGAGCCCACCTGGATCCCGGCGGTTCCAGTGCGGGGTCCGGTGTGGCTGTTGCTGCAGGGTTGGTTCCGCTCGCGGTGGGTACGGAAACTTCCGGTTCGATTTTAAGTCCTGCCAACCGGAACTCGGTTGTTGGGCTAAAGCCCAGTCTGGGCCTGATCAGCCGGGTTGGCATTATCCCCATCGCACACAGCCAAGACACCGCAGGGCCGATGACAACCACAGTCAGGGACGCTGCATTGCTGTTAACCGTGATGGCGGGACCGGACTCTCACGATCCAATCACTTTCACTTCGCCGTTTGCAGAAGGCCATAATTTTACCCGATATCTAGTGTTAGGGTCTCTGGCCGGGATTCGGCTGGGAATGGCTGGCGGTGGCTATAGCGATAACTGGGGGAAATTCGAACGTGAGATCATGATGCAGGCGGTGCAGGCTTTCAAAGACCTAGACGCCGAGGTGTTCGAGGAGGTGTCTTTACCTTATCCGGAGCAGTTCTCGTACGACGTGCTGTTGTTTGAATTTAAGGTGGGGATCGATGCCTACTTGAACCAACTGGGGCAAGAGAGTCCGGTTCATTCTTTGGCCGACATTATTCAATTTAATCACCGTCATGCGGATCGTGCTTTGAAGTATGGCCAAGCCATTTTGTTAGCGGCGGAAGCGACAAGAGGCAGTCTGACGGAACCACGATACTGGTTAAGCCGAGCGCAGGACATTAAGTGGGCGCGTACTGAAGGATTGGACCATGCCTTTGAACACGATCACTTGGATGCGATCTTGTTTTGTGGTAGTGATGGTGCAGACATTGCGGCCCGCGCCGGATATCCTTCGCTGACGGTGCCTGCTGGCTATGGCGAACGTGAACAACCGGTGGGAGTCACGCTGACGGGCCGCAGATTTTCCGAACCCCTGTTGTTAAGGTTGGGCTATGCATTCGAACAGTATACCAAGAGACGTCGTGCTCCGAATGTAGACAGGAAGCTTGGCTGATGAAAATCACAAATTCGTTAGAAATACTGGAAGGAATCCCGGTTATTGAAGGAAGTCGGATCTCTGTGGAGTGGATATATGAACTCTCCCGCTGCCTAACCCTGACGGGTTGAGGCGGGGGTTTCCTGGCTCATTGATCGCTGCGTCGAGGCCGTAGGCCTCAAACGACTGACACCGATCTCCCCAAGCGTGACTTCGGACCGTTCCGACCCTAGTTTCCGAAAGTCCTCGCGGTTTTTGCGTGGAAAACCCCGTGTGGCTTTGTGGGCCTTCGTGAGCGGATCTCCGGAGAGGAGTTTCTGGATGCCGCGTTTGGCGATGCCGCAGGCGGCATTGTGGTCCGCGTTATCCGTGTGTCCGCAGCGTTGACAGACAAATTCGGCCTGCGAGGGCCGGTTGTCCGGGGAAGTGAATGTGCACACGGCACATGCCTGCGAACTATACGCGGGCGGAACCAGGATGACCCATTTGTTGGCTCGTAACGCTTTGTATCGGGTGAATTCCACGACCTGCCCCCACCCGGAGGCCAAGATCGCCCGGTTGAGCCCCGCCTTGGATTTCGCCCCGTTGGGCAGAAAATGGCCTTGGGTGTCTTTTTTGGCCGTCGCGCGTTTGGTCATATTCTTGATCCGTAAATCCTCGAAGACATACACATCATAGGCATCGTTCGCCACCAGTGTGTGATTCGTTTGATGCGCATACTCTTGACGCACGTTGGCCTCATACTGCTGATACCGGGCCGCTTGGCGATGGGCTTTCTTTTGATTCTGGGAACCCTTTTTGCGTCGAGCCGCCCGCCGTTGCCATCGCTTGCGTTGGCGGCGAGTCTTCTCGATGCGGGTTTTTGCACAGGCTGGAGATCAAAGGTTTGCCCCTGGGATGTCATCAACGGCTTAGCCACGCCATGGTTGAAGATTTGTGATGAAATTTCTCTTGGATTTTAATCTTTCTTTGCCTGCAGTGGCCGAGGCGCTGCGAAACCGGGATGTGAATCCCAAGCCTCACACAGATCGTGATATTTTTGCGGCAGCGGATCAAATAAAGGCCACGTTGATTATCGTGTCCTACCGTGGCATCGGTAAAGATTTGGATCCACCTCTAGAAGGATTAGTGGTTATCCACCCATTTGCGGGGCAAACCCTAAAAAATGTGATTGCCCGTCTTACCGAGCATTTTCGTCCAATTCCATCTGAACTTCCTCGTTTGCCGTTTCACCAGACTAGCACGACAGTCAGCGGAATCTATTGGATTCGCTAAGGCTTGGCGATATCTCTTAATGAGTATTTAGGTTGTCGGTGCCGTGAATGGTGATGGAGACATGGATGGTATAAAGTATAACGGGCATTCAAGTCGGTGAAAGCGGGGCCGAGGTGGCCTCTGTACGATACGAAGAAGACACTGCAACACAGCCCTCAAGTTGACCCGGCAATCA
>JAKAAL010000961.1 GCA_021802375.1 Bacillota bacterium
GCTCCTCGCTCATGATTAAGTACGTCCACTCCTGACCAGTACACATAGATAATTCCCGGCTCGTTCCTGTCGAGAATTTCATTGACCACGGTCGGCAGTCCAGATGCCACCACGAAGGTTTCGATATGGGAAACATTACGATGCAAAAGCATCGTCAAAGAGTCTTTTCGCAGCCGATGCTCCACTACTGCATGGTATGATATGCCTGCTTGTAACGCCTGAGTTGCGATATCATCTACTAATAAGTGAAACGTGTTGGGGACGGGTCCCCTCATAACATCCACTATTCCCCCTGCGTGCTTTACCACCTGCCCCAGGACACCATGCGCTGAGGGATATTTTCCCGTGAGTACACTCGCGAGCACTACGGGTGTAACCGAGGGAAAGACACTTAATAACGAATGAAGGCGTGCCGCACCATGAAGCATTAATTCGGATAAGTGCGGCATCAGGTGTTTTTCCAATGCGGTCAATACCTGATCGTATCCCCACCCGTCAACAAGCCACACGACCACTTGTCGTGCCGCGCCCATAGATAGGTTATGGAACGACTGGTCTGTTCCGGCGATAAAGCGCAGGGCACTAGGCATGATGTCGGTTACATTCAACATATCTCCATGGCCCCAGGTGGAGGGCTCGATTCCATTCATCCCTGAGTCCCTTCTCCCCGCCCGATCCCGCGAATTAGGTATTTTTGCACGAAGAAAAAGAGAATTACCAATGGCATGGTGGCCATGATTCCCGCCGCAGACAGCCGGCGCCAGTCCACCGAATGAGCCAACATCAAACGCGACACGGCAACCTCAATAGGCTGCACATGATGACTAGACGTCACGATAAGGGGCCACTGAAAGGAATTCCAGCTACCAATGAAGATATACAGTCCTATGGTAAAGAGCACGGGGCGGGCCATGGGCAGTGCCACCGACCAAAGAAATCGCAAGTGTCCCGCTCCGTCGATTCGGGCCGCATCCCAATAGGATTGAGGCAACGACAGAAAAAATTGCCGCAATAGAAAAATCCCAAATACTGAGCCCCCATAAATTAAGATTTGGGCCCAATAAGTGTTCAACAATCCCATTAAATGCAAGATGACATAGTTCGGAATCAGTAAGGCTTCAGCGGGAACCATCAATACCAATAAAAAGATCACAAAGATGGCTTCCCGATACCGAAATTTCAAAAAGGACAACGCGTAGGCTGCGAGAATACTGGTGGTCAAAGCAATGGCAATCGTCGTCAAAGTAATGAACAGGGTATTGCCAAAATACATCGGCCACCGCGCCATGTGCCACACATGAACATAGGGTTCCCAATCAAAGGCAGGCAAAAGATGAGGGGGAAACGTGAATACATCGGCTTTGGTGTCGAGGGATGTGACAAATGCAATATATAGGGGAAACAAAAACATCACCCCAACCACTACCGACACAAGAATACGCAATCCCTGAGAGGATTTAAGAGTATATCGGCTCATTGGTAAAACACCCACTTTGTGGACAGCCATCGTTGAAACAGGGTCAAGCCGAGAATCATCAACACTAATAAGATCGCCATCGCCGCGGCATACGAGAAATGGAAGTCTTGGAATGCCGTTTGGTAAATCAATAGTAACAGCGTGGTGGTCGCGTATTCTGGACCTCCTTTGCCGCCGGATAAAGCATACACCTGCGAAAATGCCTGAAGCGTTGCAATCGTCGTGATAATCACCAGAAAAAACATCGTGGGCGAAATGAATGGAAGCGTCACACGCCAGAACTTCCGCCAGTGCGTTGCGCCGTCAATGGTGGCTGCCTCCAATACTGTCGTAGGAACGTTGCTTAATGCCGCCAGTACAATGATGACATCAAATCCTAACCCATGCCACAAGCTGTAAAGTGCCACCGCTGGCATGGCCATACTGGGGCTTAAAAGCCATTGAGAAGGAGGAATGTGAAACCACCCCAACACCGCGTTCATCATCCCGTACTGTGGGTTAAACATCCATAGCCAACCGATCGACGTGGCAATGACCGGGGTGATGTAGGGTAACAGCACGGCAGTTCTTATGATGGCATAAAAGCGAGAACTCCCGTGAATCAACAGCGCAATCAGAACCGCGCCAAAAATCGTGGTCGGAATCATGAGCACGGCATAGTACAAGGTGTTTCGAAATGCGATCCAAAACACCCCAAAAGTCAACGCCGAATGAAAGTTATACAAACCTGCAAATGTGGTGTTAATGCCCAGTAGGTGATAGTGGAAAAATCCCAGCACTAAAGACATGCCCGCAGGAACATACACGAACGTCAACACAAAAAGTGCCGCAGGAAGCAGGAAGAAGACCGCTCTCACCCAATCCTTCATGGGGCGTTTTTTAAGGGGCGGAGTCACGGCGTGTGCAGACCTTGGGGGACGAGTAATCGGTAATGCCATAAATCAGCCTCCTCACTAAGTTAGAGTGTAAGTGGTGTTATGAACAAAATCTGGTCCGACTTTGTTCATAACACCGAGGGGACCACAGGGATTACCCGCGAACTTTGCCAGTTAAATATGAGGTTCCGACGGTATCCATTTGTTTGAGAGCCTGGGTAATGCCTAACGTACCATTGAGCGCCTTTTCAAAAATAGAATCCATCGCAGTTTGGGAAGCAGTCCAATTTCCAACCGCGCCTCTTGGTTTATACCACCATTGAGCAGGATCAGAGAAGCTCCCGGCTTGGGCCGGATGCTGACTCCAAAAACTTTGCA
>JAKAAL010000962.1 GCA_021802375.1 Bacillota bacterium
GACTCGGGTTCATGACGCCACAACAAGAACGCGCGGAGCGGCTAGTTGCTTTAGGCGGGAACCGGGCGGATGGCTACCTGGTATTCTCGTCCTACAACCGTCGCTATCTTACGGGATTTACCGGATCTGAAGGCGTGGTGCTGATAGAGACCGGGGGAGGCCGGTGGCTGTTTTGCGATTTCCGTTACTGGGAACAGGCACAAGATCAAGCTGCCGGTTACGTAGTGGTGCCGGTGTCCGATAATCGTTGGCAAAAGGTTGCGGAGGTGGCGAAAAATGCCGGAGTGCAACGTCTAGCCATCGAGTCGGATCATGTCACCTTGCGGGATTGGGAAGTGTTGCGTCAACTGGCATCACCAATCCAGTGGGTACCAATGTCTTCTCTCACCGAGACCTTGCGGCAAGTCAAATCGGCCGAGGAAATTAGATGGATAAAGCAGGCGGCTACCATTGCGGGATCGGCATTGGAGCAAGTATTGGAGCATACTGTTCACCCCGGAATTACTGA
This sequence comes from Bacillota bacterium, assembly GCA_021802375.1. Next base: position 509 of record JAKAAL010000962.1, read on the forward strand.
ACGCGAAATTGCTTGGGCATTGGAATCAGCGATTCGGGAATTAGGAGCGGAACGGCTAGCCTTTGACACCATTGTAGCGTCGGGTCCTCGGGGATCATTACCGCATGGCCATCCGACATCCCGGGAAGTGAACCCTGGCGATTTTGTCACCATCGATTTTGGCGCAGTGATTGAGGGATATCATTCGGATGAAACGGTCACGGTGGCCTTAGCCGGAACACAGCCGAATTTGTCTCAGTTAGCCGATCTGTATCAAATTGTTTGGGAGGCGCAGCAACAGGGACTGGGAAAAGTGCGGGCCGGGATTCCGGTGGCGGACGTAGACCGGGCGGCTCGTCAGTATATTAGCCAAGCGGAGTTTGGCGCATATTTTGGACATGGCACGGGACATGGAGTAGGCTTGGAAATTCATGAGGCACCTTGGGTATCGGCGCATGCACCAGCCCAGTTATTGGAGCCCGGCATGGTCATCACGGTGGAACCGGGCATTTACATTCCTAAATTGGGTGGGGTAAGACTGGAGGATACCGTGGTGGTCACCAATGAGGGATATCAGCGGTTAACCATGGTAGACAAAGCTTTCCGAGTCTTGTAGGATGAGAATACCAGGTAGCCATCCGCCCGGTTCCCGCCTAAAGCAACTAGCCGCTCCGCGCGTTCTTGTTGTGGCGTCATGAACCCGAGTCCACACGCGAAACCAAATGGAGCAGTGCCAAACGATATCCATCGATGCCCAAGCCACTAATTTGTCCCACTGCCATAGGGGCAATTACCGAGTGGGCACGAAAAGATTCTCGGGCATAAATATTGCTGAGATGCACCTCTATCACCGGTATCGTCAACGCTGCCACGGCGTCCCGAAGTGCATAGCTTTGATGCGTTAAGGCTCCTGGATTAATCACCACTCCGTCCGCCTCGCGGTCAACCAATGTTTCCAGATAGTCGATCAAAGCGCCTTCATGATTGGACTGAAAATCTTCCAGGTGGCAGTTCGGAAAATCCGTTCGCAGATTATCCATCACTTCGCTCCAGGCCACCGTGCCATAAATTTCAGGTTGTCGGCGCCCGAGTCTGCCAAGATTCGGGCCGTTGACAATATAGAGGTTAAGCATAGATACTGGGGTCCAGCCCAGGAAGCGGATAGGCCCGGGCCAGTTCCTCCACCCGCTGGGCCAGAGAATCGGGCTCAAACTCCTTGGGGCCTTGGATGACGTGTGAAATGATGTCCGCTAATTGGTCCATTTCTTCCAGGCCAAATCCTCGGGTAGTGACCTGCGGCGTTCCGATGCGAATGCCTGACGCTACCGTAGGCTTTTCCGTTTCGTTGGGAATCGTGTTCTTGTTCACCGTAATACCAATCGCGGCCAGCCGACGTTGGGCCTCGCTACCCGTCAGCCCGCTATGTTTGACGTCCACCAATATCAAATGGTTATCGGTTCCGCCAGACACTAAACGCAGACCGCGTGCCGCTAATTGTTCGGCCAAGCGATGAGCGTTAGCTACCACCCGGGCCTGATACTGACGAAATTCCTGGGTTAGGGCCTCGCCGAAGGCGACGGCTTTCCCCGCAATCAAATTCATCAATGGTCCCCCTTGCAAACCCGGAAACACCACCTTGTCCACTTTCTTTCCCCACTCGGCGTTGGTTAAGATAAAGCCTCCGCGAGGTCCCCGCAATGTCTTATGCGTGGTCGAGGTGACAAAGTCCGCGTGTCCCACCGGAGTCGGGTGCAATCCAGCCGCGACGAGCCCGGCAATATGCGCCATATCCACCATCAACAGAGCCCCCACCTCGCGGGCAATGCTGGCAAAGGCGGGAAAATCCAACTGCCGTGGGTAAGCCGAAGCCCCCGCAACAATCATGTGGGGACGAGATTCAAGTGCCACTTGACGCACCGCATCCATATCCAATCGTTCACTGGTAGCGTCCACCCCATAACTGTGCACCGCGTACAGTTGACCAGAAAAGTTGACTGGACTGCCGTGGGTCAGGTGTCCCCCGTGAGTAAGATTCATCCCTAAAATGCGGTCCCCGGGTTTCAGCGCAGCAAAATAGACCGCTAAATTCGCCGGAGCCCCAGCATGAGGCTGCACGTTGGCGTGCTCCGCTCCGAACAACTCCTTGACCCGGTCTCGTGCCAAAGTTTCCACTACATCGACATATTCGCAGCCGCCATAATAGCGATGGGCGGGATATCCCTCCGCATATTTGTCCGTCATCA
>JAKAAL010000963.1 GCA_021802375.1 Bacillota bacterium
TGGATGGCAGCCAAACGGTCTCCGCTTTCACGTTAGTGGCCCCAGAAGATGAGACCGCATTGGACGCGCAAGACTAGGATAGGAGGCGTTTAGCATGGCCAGAAGTGAACAAGGAACGTTTAAGGTCAAGGCGGGTTTAGCCGAGATGCTCAAGGGCGGGGTCATCATGGACGTGACGACGGCCGAGCAAGCCGTGATCGCTGAGAGGGCAGGGGCTGTGGCGGTGATGGCCTTGGAGCGCGTGCCGGCGGACATTCGTAAAGCTGGCGGCGTGGCTCGCATGGCCGACCCGCAGAAGGTTAAAGAAATCATGCAGGCGGTTTCGATACCGGTCATGGCCAAAGTCCGCATTGGTCATTTTGTCGAAGCCCAAGTACTGGAAGCCTTAGAGGTTGACTATATCGATGAGAGTGAAGTATTGACCCCGGCCGACGATCAATTTCACATCGATAAATGGGAATTTAAGGTTCCATTTGTCTGTGGGGCCCGGGATTTAGGTGAGGCACTTCGTCGTATTGCCGAGGGCGCGGCGATGATTCGTACCAAGGGAGAGCCGGGGACAGGGAATGTGGTCGAAGCGGTTCGTCACTTGCGTGCTGTCCAGAGTCAGATTCGAAGACTCGTCGTAACTCCTGACGCAGAACTTGCCGACTTGGCCAAGGAGTTGCGCGCGCCTTTGGCATTGGTGCAGGAAGTCAAGGTCTTGGGCCGACTGCCGGTGGTTAATTTTAGTGCCGGTGGAGTAGCCAGTCCGTCCGATGCTGCCTTGATGATGCAACTCGGCGCCGATGGCATCTTTGTAGGATCTGGAATTTTCAAGTCGGCCGATCCGGCCGCGATGGCTCATGCGGTGGTACGTGCCACCTTGCACTATCAAGACGCCAAAGTGATTGCCGAAGTTTCTGAAGGAATCGGCGAATCGATGGCTGGTCTCGAAATGACTAGCCTGACCCCTGCAGATCGGATGCAGGAACGAGGGTATTAGATGCGAGTGGGGATCTTGGCGATACAAGGTGATGTACGCGAGCATGAGCGCATGTTTCATCGTCTCGGAATAGCCACCAAGCTAGTGCGAAGTAAGGAACACTTACAGGATCTTTCAGGCCTGGTCATCCCTGGAGGAGAAAGCACGACCATCGGCATGCTAATGCAGGAATATGGCATGACCGAAGAAGTTTTAAAGTACGCTCGGACGGGCCAATTTCCCGTGTGGGGCACCTGTGCCGGTCTGATTCTAATGGCCACTGAGGTGGTGGGCCCATCACCTACTCGACTAGCGTTGATGGATATCACGGCGGACCGCAATGCGTGGGGCCGACAGGTATCTTCGTTTGAGGCCGAGGTCCCGATTGCAGCGCTTGGTCCACCCGATTTTCCGGCCGTCTTTATTCGTGCCCCCCGGATTCGACGAATGGGGGACACTGTGGTGCCTTTGGCGAAGTGCCAGGATGATGTCGTCATGGCCGAGTCAGGCCCTTTTCTGGTAACCTCATTTCATCCCGAGTTGACGGAGGATGTCCGCGTACATCGGTACTTTATCGAGAAGATAGAAGAGGCACGCGCGAATCGTTAAGAAGCTTGAGGAGGGGAGAATCAGTCCGTGGCGCAGCTGTGGTCGGCTTTGAAATCCGGCCCCAACTATCTCGATATCTTGGATCAACGCGTCTTGCCCGGCCGCATGCATTATTGGCGGTGTCATTCTGGTGATGAGGTGGTCGAAGCCATCCAAAGCTTAGCGGTGCGTGGGGCGCCGTTGATTGGCTTGGCAGCCGTCTACGGTCTTTGGTTGTATGCGCTTTCGATGGGTAAGGAAAGTCTCGACCCCGGGTCGATGGAGGAGGCGTCCAAACGCCTTAAAGCGGCGCGGCCCACGGCTGTCAACCTAGGCTGGGCCGTGGATCGGGCGATGGCTAAGTTGCCTTGGAACGCACCCGGCCAGGTGCCGGCCGCTCTTTACGAGTTGGCCCGCACGATGGAGGAAGAAGACCGGGGGAAAAATGCACGAATTGGGATGTACGGAGCGAATTGGTTCGACCGTCCGGTGAGCATCCTGACGCATTGCAATACCGGATCCCTGGCGACGGCGGGATATGGTACCGCCCTTGGCGTGATTCGAAGCCTGATGAACCAAGGCAAACTCAAGGCGGTTTATGCGGACGAAACGCGGCCCCTGCTACAAGGAGCTCGGCTCACCGCATGGGAATTGCAACAGGACGGAATCGAGGCCACGGTGATTCCTGATGCTGCAAGCGCTTTTTTAATGCAACAGGGGAAAATCGACGCCATCGTCGTAGGCGCCGATCGGATCGCAGCCAATGGTGATACTGCCAACAAGATTGGCACCCTTATGCTGGCTGTGCTAGCCAAGCAGTATCAGTTGCCTTTTCTGGTGGCCGCACCGACTAGTACGCTTGACCTTACGCTCGCGGCGGGAGATCAGATCCCCATTGAACAACGCCCGCCCAAAGAGGTTGCCGAGATTGCCGGACAGCGCATCGTACCCCAGGGCACGGCGGTTTGGAATCCGGCTTTTGACGTGACTCCGGCTGAGCTGATTACCGCTATTGTGACGGAATATGGCGTAGTCTATCCGCCTCTTTTAGAAAACTTGTCCGCCTTGAAATCGAGCTAAGCTGGAGGAATACACGATGCTAGACGTTCGGCGAATTCGCGAAACTCCTCAAGAGGTCAAAGACCTTTTGGCGATGAAAGGCGGTCAATATGCCATT
>JAKAAL010000964.1 GCA_021802375.1 Bacillota bacterium
GACGAATTTCCCGAGACGTTCGATGAGGTTGAGATTGGGCGAGTAGGGGGGCAAAAAGAGCAGAGTCATTCCGAGGGCGGCCGCATTTTTCCCGTACGAAGGTATTGTGGTGATAGGCGGCGTTATCCAAGACAATGGTGAGGGGAAGATCGTGAAATTTTGCATGAATCATTCCTAGCAATGTGGCCACCGAAGTGGAGTTGATGTAGCTGGTGTTGGTGAATGTGTCATCCGTGATTGCAGGCAAAGCGCCTAAGACGTTAAAGCGTTGGCGTCCCGGCGAGGTGGGCAAAAATCCGCGTCAGACACCACAAATAGCCAGAAGGGCGCCCACGAAGAATACGTGGCGCAGGCCCGCTTGGGCTTCCGCGAGAATCGGTTCCCGCGGCTCGGTGAGAAAGGTCTCCTGGACCTCGGGATTCGCTTTGGAGGGAATGGGTGCGACTTTGCGGTATTGCAATCCCACCCGGTGGAGATACGCCCGCACTGGACTCCGGCTTTTTTGCAGCCCGGTAAACGCCTGGATCCGTTGTCCCGCTTCCCGGGCACTGCGGACCGGTCGTTGCGCAAACTCCTCGCGCAGCGAGGAGTTATGGGTGTCCCCATCGCTGGTACTGACTGCCACCCACCCAGAAGGTTTGCAGCGCCTGGATCCCGCCCGCTTGGTACGCTTTGACGGAGGATCGCACCGTCGTTTCGGTGCATCCCGTCGCCTTGGCCGCGTCGGAACGCGAAAAGCCCATCGCGGTTAAGTACACCGCCTCCATCTTCATCTGGACCCGAGGATGCGGGTGGTGAAATCGTTCATCGTGTCACGGCGGGATTTCGTCTGCGGTACAGGTCAGGCGAATCATGGGAATCCCCCCTGGATTCGGTATTAAAAGCGATTGCTTCACCTCACCGTATCGCAGAGGGCGACCGATGTCCAGTCAGAACACACGTGCGCCATGGAGATTACTTAAAAACCGTTAAATTTTACCCGCAAGTTGTATAACAGGCAGCCAAATCGCAACGAGAGCATGCTTCAAGGGCGATAACCGAACCCTGCAACTTGCTAAATTTGCATTTCCCGTTCCGTCTACACTTACCGTTCCGAACGTTGCTGCCTTATACCATGACGTTCAAATTCATGTAAGATTCAAGTGCCTTTACTTAAGCGGGAAATCCCCGCCATTTAAAAAACTGACGTAGGTACCTCTAAACATCATTGTCCAGACACCAGCCCTAAAGGGAAATGGTTCAGATGAATATGGCCGTAGTAATCAAACCAATTGTCAAATCGCATCCGGCAATGTGGACAGGTACGGAAGGAGTGTTGAGGAAATAAACGGTTCACGCTTGCTTCATCCTCGGGGGATAACAGCGCTCCATTGACGCCAATGCTTAAAAGCGCACGTCCTTTTTCAAAGACAATGTTCTGATACGCCGAGGCGTCGATCACACGCAGTTCAATATAGGTCTCGCGGTCATCATGAACCTGGTAAATTGCCGAATAAGGAGGCCGAGACAGTCGTGTCCACTCAGCGTCCAAATGATGGCGCAGCATCTCCGCTAAGCTCGGCGTTATGACCGTGGAATCCACAAGCTGATTAATCAAACGGCGTAAGTGTGCAGTTTTGAGTTGATTCTTCATGTCAGCCCCCCCTTTAGCCTTTAAGTGCCGAGTTCTTCGTACCATCCTAGCGGGTCTTCAGGGAACCTGTGATTAATATATTAGCGCAAGATTCGAAAAACGGTAGTGGTAAGATGCGCCAAGTTTCCCGCTTTCTCGGTTTGCTATAATATAGCATCGGTTACCGAAGACATGAGGAGGTGTTCTAATGGAACTGCTCGCAATAGTCGGGCCCATTACCACAGTATGGCAGGACAAGATCCGAAACTGTCGCTCTGACCTAGAAGTGTTGGTATACCCTAGCGCCAAAAATCTTGCAGCCAATCCGGATACCAGGGTGACTATATTAGCAGCCGGAGGAGGCTCCCCAACCGCAAAGTTAATCCCCTTATTGCCGCGCTTACGATGGATACAAACATGGTCGGCAGGCATTGATGAGTTGATTGAATCGGTACCGGATCATATTACGGTGACAACCATGAAGGGCCTCGGGGAAAAGGCCGTAGCTGAGCACGCCATTGCGTTATTGCTGTCGTTAACCCGTATTCGCCCCAACCCACCCACCCAAGAACGGTCGCGCCATGTTTCCCTAGAAACATTGGATGGTAAGACCCACCTCATTATTGGGTATGGACATATTGGACAGAGAATTGGCGTTTTAAGCCAAGCTTTTGGCATGAAGGTGATGGCGGTTCGTAACCATCCTGGGTCTAACCAATTTCACTTTTCCGATTTACCCCGGTTGTTGCCTCTGGCCGATGTCATCACCCTGGCCGCTCCATTGACGCCGAGCACCTACCATATAATCGACAGCGAGTCTCTATCAAGGGTCTCTAGTCATGCCATTTTGATCAACATTGCTCGCGCCGAACTGGTGGACCAAGATGCCCTGTGGGAATCGCTTGTCACGCACCGTCTCGGAGGCGCCGGCCTTGACGTTACAACCCCGGAACCACTGCCCGAAGGCCATCCGTTGTTGAACCTTGCCTCGGTGGTCGTCACCCCCCATGTAGCAGGAAACTTCCCTGACTATTTCGACCGGGCTTCAGCCTTGTTGATGCAAAATTTGATAACTGACTACCAAGGCCCCGCCTTAGAAAACGCCGTGCGTATCTC
>JAKAAL010000965.1 GCA_021802375.1 Bacillota bacterium
GACCGTGCCGCATTTCGAAAAAATGCTGGATGACAACGCCGAACTGGCCCGCTTATATTTGCGTGCCTTTCAAACACTCGGCGACGAAACCTACCAGCAGGTAGCCGACCATTTGCTGTCGTGGGCGAACAACACCTTAATGAATGATGATGGTCTTTGGGGCGGCTCGCAGGACGCCGATGAGGAATATTATCGCCTGCCCCCGGAAGATCGCGAAAAACGTGACGCTCCATATGTAGACCCGACCGTTTATACGCATGCCAACGCACTCATGATTCAGAGCCAACTTTTGGCCGCTAGCCTGATTAACCCCAATCAATACGGTCCGATCGCCCTGACCGCGTTGGAAGCGCTGTACGACCGTATGTGGGACGACGAGCGGGGGTTGTACCACGTGGATGCGGGAGGAGAGCCCGCACTCCCCGGTCTCCTCATCGACACCGCGTATTTTGGCCATGCCTTGCTGGACGGGTACGAGTATACCGGAGACCCGATTTTCCTGGAACGGACCCATACGCTGTTGTCGTGGGCTGATCAGCACCTGTGGAGTGGTCACGTGTATTGGGATCAGGACGAGCGGAATGCTGGTGAAGCGGTTGGGAGGCTCAAACACCGCCAGCAGCCGCTCAAGGAGAACGCCGCCATGGCACGGCTTTGGCTACGGATTGGCACAATCGAAGGCGATGAGGCGGAGGTGCAAAGGGGCCGCGCCATCTTGGGGGCGTTAGCCGGCTTTGCCAAAGATCAAGGGGTGTTTGGAGCGCCTTGGGCATTGGCCACCGACATGGCTGAAGCACCCGAACTGACGGCCACCGTGGTCGACTCGCCGGGTCACGCCGGCACTGATTTGCGGCGGGCAATGTTTGGCTTGTTTGACCGTCGGCGCGGCATCCGCTCCTGGCCGGTCGGTACGCCTGAATTTCAAGCGTCTGGGCTCCCGGAAATACCCTTGCCGGCGCTTTACATCTGTCGCGGCACGGTGTGTGCTGCGCCGGTCACCGATCCCGAGCACATTATCGACGCCCTTAGAAGTCTGATCTTCCCCAACGGAGAGGACGCCGAACCAGCCGTTCCCTCTTAGTCAAGGCTGTCAGCAACGACAAAAACGGTTGGGTGTGGCTCTTCTGGAGGGACGATTCTCACATCATATCCCATAGATTGAACGCGTAATCCTGCGGCTCACTGTCCTAGCATGAAATACACACTGACAATGGGCTGCCGGGCTAATATCAAGCCGTTGACAGCTGTCAACGGCCGATCGACCCAGCGGTATGGTAGAGACATGGACAACATACGCCGCAACCCCGGGGGAACGCCGTTCTGGTATGGGGGACGATCGTTCACCGAGGCCGAGATTGACACGATTCGCCGCATCACCGATGACCCCTGGTGTACCACACAAAGTGCGATTGCCCGCGCGGTCTGTGCGGCTCTGGATTGGACCATGACCAAGGGCCAACCGAAGTTCTCGACCTGTCTCAAAGCTTTGCAACAGATGGAAGTCCATGGCGTCATTTGGTTGCCCTTGCCGACCCAGGAATCCCGCCGGGGCACCCATGAGGTAACGTGGACGGCCGCCTCGGAGCTCGGGGAGCCCATGACGGGATCCCCGGGGGACTGCCCTGATCGCCAGTGGCAGTTAGTGGAACCTGGCAGTGCCTCGGCCTCGTAATGGAGCGAACTCGTCCGTCGGTATCATCCCTTGCATAGTGCCCATATGGCCGGGCCGCAACTGCGGTATCTCGCGGTCGTTCACGACCGCGTGTTGGCCTGCTTGGGCTTTGGAGCGCCTGCGCTAAAGTGAGCAGCCCGGGACCAATGGATTGGGTGGACGCCCGCAGAACGGACCGCCCATTTGTCCCAAGTGGTGGAAAATCGCCGGTTTCTGGTGTTGCCCTGGGTGCACGTGCAAGGCTTAGCCTCGAGTTTCTTGGCAGGCGTCGCCCGCCGTTTGCCCGCGGATTGGTCCCACCGCTATGGCGAACACCCGGTGCTCTTGAAAACGTTTGTGGAACATGATTGCCTATTCCGACGAAGTTGACCACGCATTCCAGTAATGTCTGTCCCCCATCCGGGCTTTTTGACGAGCCGTTTCAATGGGCGTTCCTCGCCTCTGAATTTCACCGTTAAAGGTTCCCAGTGAGTCCGTATGCACACCACCCTCGGGAAATCGGATGCGGACGGACCCCTAACTCAGAGAACGGCGGCATCAATGCGATCTCCTTACCGTGCATGGTGCTAAGCGCCACCTCAATATCACCATACGGATGAGTGCTCGCGTGCGCCACGTTTGATATCTCCGTTCGCTCTTCTTGAAGACCCGGTGCCGTGAATTAGCCGTGTACGGCAGAGAAGCCCGGCACCCCATCAAATGTATACAGGTTCTCTGTCTTAATGACGTCAAGCCCACTCTCCAACACCCGTCTCTGCAACTCGACGACTTGCTCAGGCTGCACGGGCTGCCCGCCCTCCCTTTGGAACCGACAACGCCAGTGATCAGTACAGAAAGTTTCAGGCAAGCCGTTCGGCCACACCTTGATCCCGCGATTCGAGATGACGCGCAATTGAAGTCCCGCAACGTGAACCTCATTTAGCGTCGCGCCGAGTTCATCCGGGCGTCCAGACTGCCAGTCGAGAAAGACATCCACACCGACCAGTTCCTTATGTGTCTTCATAGGAGGGCTTACGGGCTTGAGATTGAGTTTTGGCCGGCCGCTGTATGATACC
>JAKAAL010000966.1 GCA_021802375.1 Bacillota bacterium
GGTTGCGGATCCGCTCTCGAAGTACGGTGAATTCGTTATCGGGTAAGGGCGTGGCATGAATATGATGCTCGATGAAAAAGAATATTTGGTGCTGAGCAATGGGCCTAGCGGTGTGGTGATAGCCCTGGTATCGTAAGGCGCTAGGGCGTGGACTGACGTGGGCGGTCCACTGTAGGGGATCCATATGATATCCCTCCCCTTCGGCAAGCGAGCTTCCTCCGTTGGACACCGCAAGCCAGCTATAGGGCGGGTACGTGCGTCCGATCATCTCGTAGGCGTAGAAGTAGCTGTCGGACCGCATCGTGTACGTGGTCATCGGCTGGATGCTTGTGAAAACGCCTAGGCCCAATCCGGCCAGAGAAACCAGGCCGATGCCTAAGGATTGGGAGACGGTCACTAGATCTTGAAGTAAGAGCGAGACCATGGCGCCAAGGGAAAGCGACTCCACCAAGGCGAGTAGTTGTCGGGTGCCGGATAGGGCGAAATGCAAGGGAATGAAGACAGGAGCCTCTTGGAGACACAGGGCCAGCACCAAAAGCAACAGGACTCCGACAGCAGCTCCATAGTCTTCGATCCAAATGCGGATTAGGGCCCAGGCCAGCACGCCGGTGACGAGCACAAGTTCGAATAGGGATAACTGGGGCGCGTGCAGCGCCGAAGAGGGTAGAGGGAACATGGTCGAGGTGAGCGCCCACTGGTGCGAAAGAAGACGTTGGAGGAGCATCGGAATCGACGAAGCCATCCATGCCATCCCCAAGCTGGCCAGCCATCCCAGCCCACGGCTTACGGGAATATGGTGGCTTATCCAAGCGGCTATCCAGGCGATAAGGGCTGCAGTGGCGGTCCAGACACCCGCATCGAAGTTGGTGACACCGGCCAAAAGGACTAAGGCTAAAGATGCGGCACCATACACTCGGTGCCCCGTCCGCATGGCCTGATACATCAGCCAAAAGGCCGGGATTACGCCCATCATGCCCAGCGCCGCCGGACCCACTGCCAACTCTCGCACCAGAGGTATGGGCAACCAGTTTGGAAAAACACCGAATGCTGTGACGGCGGCGAGACTCGCCGCCATACTACGGCTCATCGACCAGGTGACGGCGGCGAGTCCCGATGCCGTAGCCAAAAACACGAGACTAGCTGCCAACTTTTCTAACATCAAAGGGTTGACGAAATCCAGGCGCGAGATTTCCGCGAGCAACATAAAGGAGCCGAGGGGGATGGGATGGCCGCTGACCATCCAGCGATTGTGCGCCAAGGCGTTGATCCAAACCATATTTTGTAACCCATTCTGATAGGCCGGAGCGGCATTGGCGAATACCGTAGCCAGGCGCAGCCAAAGCGACACCGCTAGCACGCCGGTGAAGGCCACGGTGCTCATCAGGGAGGGTTTTTTCCATCCTTTAGACCAGAGATGACTTAGGGTTTTAAGGCTTCCCAGGTAAGTTTTCAAGGAGCCCATTAGTAAAGACGGATGCGCCATGGCGTCCAAACCGTCCACAAACAGTTGTACATCCCACCGTAATTGGTAGCGAGAATGGACGTAGCGTTGACCCACTAGTCGAGGGAGTAGAGCCATGGCGAGAATCGTGACGAAGTTGAGGAGATGTAGGGCCACTAGGACTACCCCGGCCAGCACCCAGTAACTGACCATCAGCGACGCGCTGGCCAGAAGATAGGGACCCGGACTGCGTTCGTCGAGAGGACGTAGACGGTGATACGGCCAAAGCACAGCAAGCACGCTAATCGCCAGCGTAATGCGCAGTACCGCCATCAGCTCCAGGGTCCAGGGTAAGGCGATTTGAGCGGATAGGGTATGGATGCTCATAACGGTGCCCGCCAGCGGCTATCCATGATAGGCATAGAGGTCACCTCCTACCAGGTCAACGTGGCGAAAGGTCGTGGTGTGGTCAGCCACCCTGATCGATATCGTAGCCCACCTTTGTAACCGCGGGGGCCTCAAACCGATGAGGAAGGGATGATGGCCGGATATTCCTTGGGCTAGTCGCGTTCCACGGGACCCCAGGACCTGGATATGCGCGTCGCGAGGCAGCCCCTTTATGGCCACGTGGTTTGAACGATAGATTAAGAGGCTGTGAAATTGTGCGGCGTATCTTAATCCCTTCGATTGTACTTCAAGATAGACTTGAAACGGGGGGATGATGTTCAAGTCAAGTCGACTTTGGTTCAGCAGCAACTGACTGCCCAACCAAACTCTTAAATCGTGAAGGCCGTTGGTACTAATCGTTACGGGCTCTCTGGATACGGTGGTAAAGAGGCGCGGGCTCCGGTAATTTCGCAAGATGAAGGTCTTGGCATGGGCATATATTCCATTGGCGTAACCAAGCTGCAAGAGGTTGGCGGTAGGAAGTTGGGTCAACGAGGCAATGACATAATTGATTTCGGCATTTTCGTGGGTTGTGGCCGTTTGCACGGCCACAATGGTTTCGGCGACTTGCCCTGGTTGAGGGAAGGCGCGAATCGGCTTCATCGAGGTTTCGACAAAGCTGCCGGCAGGGAAGCTGGGCTCGGTCACGGCGAAGAGACCCTTGAAGGCGGGGATTCCAGATTGATTGACCCCGATATCAAGACGACCTTTCGACCAAGTGACAAAGCGACGATTCGGACTTTCACTGCCGTTGTAGTGGTATCGATTCCTATTGCCCTTTAACGAGTGTTGAAAATCGGCATCCCACAATTGACCCGTGGAGGTTAAAACCAGCTG
>JAKAAL010000967.1 GCA_021802375.1 Bacillota bacterium
CGCGGACAGTGATGCACCGCGGCGCGTAGGGATGGATCGGGCGAGGCGAGGTATTACGGCGTGTCTGAGAACGTCGTTGGAAAGCGGCTTCGCCCAGCGGACCGCTTGGATGTCGCGCAACTCAACTTTGCAATGGCTTGAAGGACGCGCGTGACATCGACACCAAAGCCGAGATCGGCGGCGAATGCCTCGCCGGAAAGCTTGAGAAGGACTCGTTTGTACATGCCTGTTTGAGTAGCGCAGATGTTGAGGAAGGCAGGTCGGTTTGGCGCGACCTAAGTGATGTCGCACCACCCTCTCGTCCCAAATAAGAGAATGCGGAAAGGCGCGGGGGCTTGATGGAATTAACTTTGGTCAATGCCTATAAACCGCGTGGAAACAGGATAATGTGCGTTGCGGAGATATGTCGCCACATCGCGTGCTATATCATCGGGCGATTCGGGTCGTTCCCTGCATCTTGCCGCCCATGTTCTCCCCGGATGCAGAACATCCCATCGTGGACGCATACCTCCATACCGTCCGCTTCCTGGATCGTGATTCCCAAAACCGTCAATAATTGCGTTCCATACAGGCGAAAACCTGCCGATCAGGAGTGATTCCCCGAGTGGAATCCAGATGTCATCGACCACCAGAAAACGGCAATGGAATTCGCGGAGATCGAGGTTTTCGACGGATCGGATGCTTTCGGCGTGCTCGGAAAGGCGACTGAAAAGAGGCTTCCGCGTCGTATCACCCTCCTCCATGCCGCCTCCTCTCCTGGCTCCGGCATGCACAGCCTTCCCAATGTAGATTGGGGCCGTGAATTGGTTATTCAGATTTCGATTTGCCAATTCGGCGTATGCGGAAAATCCTCCAGAATAATAAATCACATAAATTCCAGCACCCTGAAATACAGGTAATTCGCCGAGCGGGTAGACACTCCGGGAGAGCAATGCTTCCGCGACACTGGCTTGGAGATTTCTCCGGTCGAGCGGATTGAATGGGATGGAGTCGTCGATCATGCCACGCCCAAGATCCCATGCCGCATGCGGATTAGGGCATCAAGTTTCGCCATGATAAGTTTTTCGGCAACGCTTGCCGCCACACGCTGGGCAAGTACAACTGGAACCGCGTTGCCAAGTTGCCGCATCGTCTCGGTCCATGATCCGTGGAATCGAAACCCGTCCGGAAACGTCTGCAACCTGGCCGATTCTCGAATCGTGAAGTAACGGACTTCGCCCGTGTCCTTGATCATCATGTTCTCGCCACCGGGAACGCCGTGGTCTCCAGCTTTTAAAGTCTTGGCGGGTTGATCCAGCGTGCTTCCCGTATGCCCTGAATAGGTTCGCGCGCCCGGCTGGAACCCGTGATCGGGGAAGTCCTTCGCCACGCTCGACTCGGGATCGGGTAGTCCCCAAATAGCGTCGCGAACGGTGCGCCAGGGAAGTTCAGCGGCGGGAATTAGGCAATCGCTCAACGTTCGCACGCGAGCTTCAAATTGCACGGGCACTGCCCCACGGGCGCGTCGGGAAATGCGATGCCGGTCCCAGTATTCGCCCGTTACCCATTGCTCACACAAAAGTCCATCCTGGCTATGTGTTCGACGTGGGAAAGACCATTCAATGCCGAGGTCAGAGCGAAACCCTACGATAAACACACGCTCGCGTTTTTGGGCCACGCCGTAATCCGCGGCATTCACTAGAGTTGTCAGGACGTTGTACGTCAAGCCTTGACCGTGAAGTCTTCCCGAGGCTCTTTCTTTCTGTAGACGGAGCAAGTGCTCAAACCAACTCTCCTTGCGCCGTCGGACTATCTCGGGGAACTCGAACTGCAAAAGAATGTATTGATAATAGTTGGCGAAAGATGAGCGAGTTAGACCCTTCACATTCTCAAAGACAAATGCGTGCGGTCGAAGATGCCGGACAATGTCGACTGTTGCGGGAAACATGTCGCGTCCATCGTCATATGCAAGATGCTTGCCACCCATCGAAAAAGGCTGGCACGGAGGCCCACCCGCAACAAGATCAAGTCCCTCTGGAATCTGCGACCAGTCAAAATTTCTTACATCCGCCTGGTGCAAAGGCCAATCACGGACGAGTGGATAGCCCAGCAGTTGATTTCGGCGGATTGTATCGCAGGCCCCTTTGTTCCACTCCACAACGGCGAGCGGCTCGAAGCCCGCAAGACCGACGCCAATTGCCAGACCGCCCGCGCCAGCGTATAGCTCAATGCAATTCATGCTGATTCTTACCTCGAAGGAAAGAACTTAATCGGTCTCGAAGCGCCGATTCACTCTTTAATTCACACTCCCAAATTACCAGAACGCTCCAACCCTCTCGTTGCAGTGAAGCGAGGATTTTCCGATCTCTCAACTTATTGCCTTCCAACTTGGGAACCCAGAATTCTCTTTTGGATTTTGGAATACGAGCCAACCGGCATCCCTCATGCCGATGGAAAAAGCACCCGTTGACTAAAATGATCCTTTTGAGGCCCGGGAAGACCAAATCAGGTTTTCCGGGTAGCCGCCTGTCGTGAAGCCGGTAACGGTAGCCCAACGCGAATACCAACTTACGGACAAGCATTTCCGGCTTAGTGTCCTTCGATCTGACACGTGACATCTGAAGGCTTCGTTGTTCTGGCGTCAAGGAGTCGGAAGGCATGGGCTAGCTTTACGACAATTATCACCCACATCTCTTGCGGCGTCATGTACTCAATTTAGAGCAGAATCAAGATAGTTATACCCAGC
>JAKAAL010000968.1 GCA_021802375.1 Bacillota bacterium
TAAATCACAACTTGTCAGCGCCTTCAAATCGGCGGTGAAAATGGTGTGGAGAGGGCATCCCTACACCGAGTTTGATCCCGACGGAGTTTGGGACACGACGGTTGCTCCAGCCATTGTGAACGGGGAGACCTTAAATCAAGTCTGGCCTGCGTATCAAAAAGCCCTGGTCAATTACGCTCAATTATATGGATACAACGTGGTAACCAAGTAATGCTGGACTACTGGGCGCGATTTGCAAAACAGGCGTAAGGGAGATGGGGTGGGCTTATTCCGAGGATAACCAGTGTCGGCTTCGGGTGTGTCCACTCATTTCCTGCCCGAGACAACGATTTAACCGCAAAAATCCACTGGAAGGGGGATAGGGTAGTGCTTGACAATTCAGCCCAGCCAGGAATCACGTCGGCAAAAACTCCCTCAAAAAATGGGAAAAGTGTTCAAAAACGAAACCGGCCACCGTCAAAAGGAGCGCTAATACTAGTTGCTCCGTTTGTTGTGGTCATGGCCCTAGTCGGGGTACTACCAGCAATTTATGCGTTGGTGGAGAGCTTTGCCTCTCCTACAGGCAACGGATTTACCGCTATCTTGAACTATGTCACGGTGATTACTAATTTTCGGTTTCTGGCGTCGTTTGCCAATGTCGGTTTGTTATTGGTTGTGTGGCTGCCTATGATGATTATCGGGGTTGTGGGAATGGCGTTGCTCGTGGATGCGACCCGTGGACGTTTTGGACGACTTATGATGTTTATCTATTACATTCCAGGGGCGTTAGCCGGCATGACCAACTTTATGTTGTGGCTTTTGCTGATTGACCCTGGGGTAAGCCCGGTAAATTTTTTGTTGCGGGCCTTGGGAGCTACCAGTTTGGACGGTATTTTAGCCTCCTCAAGCAATGTCATTTGGATTTTGGCAGCCATGCTGTTTTTCGAAGGAGCAGGTTCTTGGATCCTCATAGTCTATGGTGGTCTTGATAGCATTTCCGATGGGGTATTAGATGCTGCCAAGATTGATGGTTGCAGTACCTGGACAACAATTTGGCATGTGAAACTGCCCCTTATCAAACCGTGGATTGGATACTTGGCCCTGATGAACTTTGCTTACGGGTTCCAAATTTTTCTTGAACCTCAGGTATTAAATGAAGTGGCTCAAGGGTTGATTTCCCCCCAGTGGTCTCCGAATCAATTGAGTTACACATATGCTTATTCGGTAGGCAACACGGGTGCGGCGGCAGCGTTATCGATCATTCTTTTAGTGATTACGTTGGCCATTGCCATGGTTGTGGTGACCCGAACCGGTATATTAGAGCAATCCTAGACAGGAGGAGGGACGGCCAGGATGGAAAGCCCGGAGGTGGCTCACACATTGAATAATCAAAAGGAAACGATACAACCAGAAACGGTTAAGGGATCTTCATATCGGGCCGGAAACCATGGTCATTTAGGTCCTGTATTTCGTGTGGTGGTGATGATTGCAATTGGGGTGGCATTTGTCTACCCGATTATTGGGTTATTGGTAGCACCTACCAGAACTCAAGCCAATATGGCGCTCGGAGGCATTGCATTTGGTACGTTGGCCAATGTTAAGTATGCCTGGTCCCAGGTTATGGGTTTTGACAATGGGATTTACCTAGAGTGGTTCAAGAACACCGTTATCATGGTTGGTGGTGGAACTTTACTGGCCATTGCAATTTCCATTCCTAGTGGGTATGCGATGGCGCGGCTGCAATTTCCTAAGCGCCAGGCCTTACTGTTCCTCACGCTATTGTTGATGGTGATGCCCAATACGGTGCTGGTTATACCGCTCTTTTTAGAAGTTAGCACGGTTCATTTATTGAATTCTTTGTGGCCTGTAGTGATCATCTTCGGCTTCTACCCTTTTGGTGTGTACTTGTCCTATATCCATTATCGAACCGCGCTACCGATGGAGCTGATCGAGGCGGCTCGTGTGGATGGACTGACTGAACTCGCAATTTTTTTTCGCATCGCGGTTCCGCTATCTCGACAAGTCGTCGCATTGGTGGGGTTTTTTTCCTTCGTCGCGGGTTGGACAAATTTCTTTTTACCTTATGTCTTATTGCCCCAAACTCAACAATCCCCGCTGGCAGTCGGATTGCTTCAGATGATTTCGTCTAGTCAGTTGATCAATCCTGAGGAAGGTTTGAACGTTAAATTGTATATGCCAGAACTCGCCTTGGCATCTATTGTAACAATGTTGCCCGTATTGTTGGTCTTCATTGGGGCTCAACGCTATTTGCAGAGAGGCGCGATGATTGGGGCCATCAAAGAATAGTGACTCCATCGAAAGGAGGAATGGAAGGTTTGAAACGATATGGTAGTGTGATACGGCTGCGAGAGGAACAAGTTGAAAAATATAAGGCGCTGCATCGCAATGTATGGCCACGGATCCAGGAGATAATCTCTCAGTCCCATATGCGCAATTACTCAATTTTTTATAAGGACGGGTGGCTCTTTAGCTATTTCGAGTATGAGGGTGAGAACTATCAGCAGGACATGGACCTAATGGCTGCGGACCCGACCACCCAGCAGTGGTGGGAGCTTTGTAAACCCTGTCAAATGCCGTTACCGGGCCACCCAGAAAACCAATGGTGGTCGGTAATGGAAGAAGTATATCATCAAGATTAGTGGGGTTATCCGGCAACAATAAGGTCAAACACGAGATGATTTCGGATTCTAAGGAATCCTGATGATGGAAAGGGATGGATCGATT
>JAKAAL010000969.1 GCA_021802375.1 Bacillota bacterium
TCCGATCTCTAGAAGACGTAACAACATCAAGCCGGCATAGCCCGTGGCCCCTAGTACGGCAACACGCACGCCATCGCCCCCTTTGCATTATTATACCGACATCGGTATGTTAATTCAACCTTAGTACACGGTGAGATACTGGTCAATTTCCCATTCGTGAACTTGCTGGCGATACACATCCCATTCGATGCGCTTGGCTTCGATATAGCGTTCAGCGATATGGGGACCTAAGGCATCCATCATCACGGAATCTTCTTCCAGGCGATCCAAGGCCGTGCCCAGACTTTCGGGAAGATTTTTCACTCCAAGCGCCAGGCGCTCATCGGCACTCATGCGATAGATGTTTCGTGTCACCGCCGGCGGCGCCTCCATCTTCTTCTGAATCCCGTCTAATCCGGCTTTAATCGTCAGCGCCAGAGCTAGATAGGGGTTGCACGACGGATCGGGTGAGCGCAGCTCAATGCGCGTCGCAGGACCTCGTGCAGAAGGCACTCGAACCATGGGACTGCGAATTCCTGCCGACCACGCCACATAAACGGGAGCCTCATAGCCGGGCACCAACCGTTTATAACTATTGACTAAGGGGTTGGTGACGGCCGTATAAGCCTCGGCATGGTGCATGAGTCCAGCGATGTAGCGCAAGGCGGTTTTACTCAGCCCTTTGACCCCCTTGGCGTCGTCAAACACGTTGACCCCTTGGCGATAAAGGCTTTGATGCAAATGCAGTCCCGAGCCGTTGACCCCATACAGCGGCTTGGGCATAAACGTTGCGTGAAATTTATACATGCGCGCTACGGTGCGCACCACGAAGCGAAAGGTGGCAATGTTGTCTGCGGTCTTTAGCGCATCGTCATAATGCAGATCGATTTCGTGCTGACCGGGGGCAACTTCGTGATGGGTCGAATCAATCTGAAGTCCCATGCGTTCCAGTTGCACCACCATCTCTTGCCGCGCCTCTTCGCTAAGGTCGACCGCAGATAAATCAAAATATCCTGCCTGGTCGGTGGTCCGCGTCGTGGCCATGCCCTTGTCATCTTGGTCAAACAAAAAGAATTCCGGCTCCGGTCCGACCATCACTTGATAGCCGAGCCGCTCGGCCTCGGCCAAAATACGTTTCAAGGCGCTCCTAGGACATCCAGGATATGGGCTGCCGTCGGGGTTGGCAATGTCGCACATCAAACGGGCCGTAGCGCCATCGCTACGCGACTGCCAGGGGAACACCTGAAAGGTGTCTGGATCAGGCACCAAATAGACATCAGACTCCTCTACCCGAACAAACCCTTCAATGGACGACCCGTCGAACATAATCTGACCCGTGAGTGCCCGTTCCAAAGCCTCCACGGGTATGGCCACGTTTTTCACCACACCTAAAATATCGGTGAACTGCAGACGAACAAATTTGACATTTTCTGCCTGTGCCCGCTCCAGCACGGCGTCCCTGCTCCGTTCCATGGCGTCCCCTTCATCATGCCGTCATTGGCCCTATCATACCATGAGGCTGGGTCAAGGCTGTATAGCTTTTGGGCCATAGGGAACGGTAGGATTAGCGCTTTTGGGGGGGAGTCCAGTTGTCCGAACTACTCACATTAATCTACCGGACCGCCATCTTGTATTTAGTCGCATTGATGGTCTTCCGGCTCATGGGCAAACGCACCTTAGCCAAAATGGGCCCCTTTGATTTTGCCGTGGTCATCATGATTGGAGAAGCCGTAGCCATCGGCATGGAAGACACCAAGACCCCGCTGATTAATGCCATCGGCATCACGGTGGCCTTGGGGCTTCTGCAATACGTGTTGACTTGGTTCAATGTGCGCTGGCGGCCCTTGGAAAAGCTCACCCAAGGAACTCCAACCCGCATCATTTACCGCGGCCGCACGGTTGGCAAGCAACTTTTGCGTGAACGTATCAGTCACGCCGACCTCATGATGGAACTTCGCCAGAAAAGCGTGGATAGCCTCAACCAAGTCGAAGAGGCTTTCTTGGAACCCACAGGGGAAATTTCCGTCAAAAAGGCCTCGTCAAGTTCCGGGTCCTCAAGCCCCGCTTCTGGCCAAGGGCAGGCGAGCGGGTCAAAGCCCACTCACGCCAAATTTTCCGCCAAACGCTCGCCGAAGTCTCCCAAAAAGCTCTCCTAAGGGGAGGACTTCGCCGCCAGCTGGCGTATGGTCTCCACCTCGCGGTCGTCGATAACCCGCTCAAATCGCCGAAACCCGGCCAGCTGAAAGCCGTGGCGCGTCCCCAATTGGTGTATCTCCCCCACCTTCTCAGGGGCAATCTCGGGTCCTAGGGTAAAGGGCTCCAATCGTCCCTCCAAGGCGAGAATCATGGTCTCCGCCATGCATGCCTCAACCATTTTGGGCGGAAAGCCAAAGTCCATTCCCATGTCCGCCGACTCCCCCGGAACCTGAATCACTCCACCATCGATGACAAGCACGTCGGGACGTTCTCGTTGCACGACTCCGGAGAGCGTTCGCGGCCGAGCTACATCACAAAACACGGAGCCCGGCCGCAAATGCTTGGGTTCCACAATGGCTTCTTGAGCTGCCGCCACGGCTATCACGATCTCGGCCTCAGCCACGGCCTTGGCCACCGAACCTGTAACCATCACCTCCGTTTGTCCCAAGCTGCGAACCTTTTCTGCCAGATCGCTGAGCGCCTCTTGGCGGCGGGCACAAAGAATCAAACGGCCGACCTGGCCAGCTAGTCGCATCGTCGCCGCCCGG
>JAKAAL010000970.1 GCA_021802375.1 Bacillota bacterium
ATCCCCCCGAAAACCAGTCCGATAGACCACCACCCAGTTATCCGCTCGGACGCAAGTTGTTTTTCATAGAGTTTTTCTAAATCAATACCTCGTTCTTGCAACGCCATGCGATATCCCATACCTAGGCCACGGTTTCCATTCAAATTTGAGACGGCTTCATAAGATAGCCCCAAACTCCTTCTGCTGACTACCACGAATGATGGACGCGAGGTACTTGGCCCCGTGGTGAGTTCTTAGGAACCACTGGGCCTGTTCTGCATCGTCAGGACTTTGTTCGGGCTTTTCAGGACCAGTGCCCACAGTGTTAGACGCACGCCTTCGGTATGACGCCGGATAGAGGTGCTGGGTCGGCCTAACTTGACCCAAAACAATTCAGGGCTTCGCGAAGCACGTCTTCGTCAGTGGATGAAGCACCTCGTGCCAACAACAGGGCATGAACGAGCCACGATGCCTCCAAATACCTCGGCTGGTATCGCGGGGCACCATGCCCACCAGACAAGATACCCATATGCAATTAAGTAGTATAAGCCTTGCGCGCCCCCACGTCGATACTCGACCGGTCACCCCAAACCGCCTGAGTCTTTCGACGGTTGGTCGAGCACCGTAAACAAGTCATAAGCCCATAACCCATAAGGGAACAAGTTGATGAGTCGGTGATGTAAGATCCACACGGCGACCGCGAGACGAGATCCACAGCGACCAAGTCTTGCAAGTATTGCGCTGAACCCTCTGATGTCATCTCACGGTTTCCCACCAATAACCCCAAGGGTGCAAACGCAACGCACGAGCATCTGGTGTCATAAGTCCGTCCAGAGAGCGGTCGTCCCTCATGTCTCTCCCCCGTTCCAAATTTATTAACTGCGACAACATCACTGATTGGCTGGAGCGCCGATTTTTCATGTCAGTGGGATGGCCACCATGCCCGAATTTGACCGGCCATTGACAATGCACTTGCCTCGTTTGTAGTGAGGCGAAGTGCTACCACTGAACGCGCAAATTTCATGTTATCCTATCATCTGAGGGAGAGACGCATTCCCGCTTCTACCGTTCTAATGTGTCACATCAATCGCGTCAACAGAACTGCCTCTAGGAAATGCATTCCAAACATGGCCGGTTTAACCCCCTAATTCGTATTCCTGCACGTTTCTAGAAACCAAGTGATGCCCTCCTTTATGGTGAAAGCTTTTTTAGGCAGCGCCGATATCGTACCGTGCGCTTTGGCTCTCTCCAGCTTCAGTTCCTACGTTCATGATCATTGAGCTAACTGTGTTATTCGCGAGACCCCCTAAACAATACGAAGGCCCCGTGCCTGACGAAACACCGCGTACGAGGTGTAGCGGTTCTCTTAGCACGGTTGAAGAGACGTGCTGGCTAAATCAAGTGTTTGTGGTGCGCTGCAGGTGTCCCAGAAAGCAGTAAACACAAGCCCCGCGGGGGTGCTGGGCAGTGCAGCACACCTTTATATTATGAACATTGCGAACAAATAGAGCTTATCCCCGCGAGAAACGTCTTCGGAACTTCCGGGGATGGGCCTTTTCATTATCTTAAAAATGTCCCAAAGCATCCCTAATAATAGTCACGGCGTACTGCGGCCCGCATACAAGAGTACCGTGGTAGGGCATTCATTTTAGGATGTTGTACGGTGTCCTGGGACATCGTGTGGAGTGCTGTGTATTTTCCTGCGGCCCGTTCTGCGGCCCGCAAAGCCAAAACAGGCCAATTCGGGGATTGAACACGCAAAACAAAAATCCCGCAAACCATTGCGGGACTTGACTTTGGCGGGAGTATGTGGGAATCGAACCCACCGTCGACGTCGCACGCCGACCATTGGATTTGAAGTCCAAGGAAGGCACCAGGCCCCCAACTACTCCCGAAAACCTCAATTATCATACGAAAACCCTCTTTAATTGTCAAAATCACAATCTGAATTGGCAGCAACAACATTAAGAGTATGATCCTTAAAGATAGGGACGAATCCAATCCGCTGAGGTTGGAGCATACAATTCGGTCGATAAGTACCTTTCACCGGAATCAGGGAAAATCACCATAATGCGCTGATTTTGATAAAAACCTTGCTCCAGCAAATGCTGACACGCCCAATAAGCGGCGCCAGAGGACAATCCCACCACTAAGCCTTCTTCCCGCGCCAAGAACCGGGTTGCCCAGATCGCCTTGTCATCAGGCACGTCGACTATCCGCGTAACCAAAGACATATCAAGAACCTGAGGAATAAATCCAGCTCCTATGCCTTGAATCTTGTGATTGCCAGCAGGCTTTCCGTTTAATACCGCTGATTCTTCCGGTTCCACGGCGACAATTTCGATGGCAGGATTAACTTCCTTCAGATACCGGGCCGTTCCCGTTATCGTTCCACCCGTCCCCACTCCCACAACCAGAACATCCACAGCATGATTCATCTGCTCCCAGATTTCCGGTCCCGTTGTCACTTCATGAATGGCAGGATTGGCTGGGTTTTCATGCTGACGCAACATAAGGGAATTGGGCAGGGCATGCTCCAATTCCTTGGCCCGTTTGATGGCTCCGCCTGTTTTTTCCTCCCTGGGGGTTTCGATGATCGTAGCACCGTAGGCCCAGAACAGTTGTTTGCGTTCTGAGCTTTGGCCTTCTGGCATAAACACCACTAAACGCAAGTGCATGACGGCGCAAACCATGGCCAAAGCGATTCCTGTGTTTCCGGACGTTGCTTCAAGATCGGA
>JAKAAL010000971.1 GCA_021802375.1 Bacillota bacterium
GATGGCGGCCGCGTCGGCTGAAATTGCCGACTATGCCAATCGGTTTGGGATTACCACCATGGTCGAAAACCATCTTTTTTTGGTCCAAGCCAGCGACCGGATTCAAAGGTTAATCCAAACGGTGGATCGGACGAACTTTCGGACGACCTTGGACATTGGCAACTTCCTCTGCGTAGATGAATCGCCTGTGGTCGGGGTTGCGAAAAACTTGCCCTACGCGAAAATGGTGCATTTGAAGGACTTTTATATTCGGCCCCGTTATGCCGATCCTGGAGAGGGCTGGTTTCGGAGCGCGTATGGAACGTATCTGCGCGGTGCTATTTTGGGGCATGGCGATATCGATGTGCGCGAAGTGTTCCGGACCATGAAGGCGCAAGCGTATGCGGGATACGCTTCGCTAGAATTTGAGGGTATGGAGGATCCCGAACTCGGGGTGCGCCTCGGCTTGGCGAACGCCAAAAGACTCTGGGATGAGGTGTAGTGGGTGTCGAAAAGGGCAGGGATCCGACGTCATTCGCGCCGTAAGATTCGTCATTTGCGGGACTAGATCTCATATGGGTTTCTTGGACCCTTTCCCCGCTCAATGGTCGCGGTGTGTTGCAGAAATTCGGCCCGTTGTGGAGGGCAACCTGTGGGACGTGGCCTTGCCACGATGGCAAACCAGAGAAGACGTGGGAACTGTCCGATGGTGTTCGGGGCGAGAACGAAGAGTCGGCCCTGTAGAACACGCAGTAAGGCGACTGGTAACGGGCAAAGATTTTACCTATCAGCCCCTCATGGGCGATGTGGGAATGCACGTTACTCGCGGTGTGGAGGGTAGTGGCCTAGGTTCTCGAGTAACAACGTGCGCAAGGCAAAAGGATCCTTGCGGTCCAACCGATCTCGGTGAGACGAAACGGCCTTTAAGGAGATTGCGGCTCCACGCTGCCTGACAAGGAGCAACCGAGTGCAAAGGATGCCGAAGAAGTTATTCGTGCTGGGAGGTTCAAAACAATGCCGTCATCGTTAGGTTCGTTACCTGATCCGCTGGTTACGCCGCAGGGCACCCGAGTCACATCCCGTGAACAGTGGGAAGTGGTGCAGCGACCGTACATTCTAAAATGGTTTCGGGACCATGTATACGGGCGCGAACCGCGAATGCATCTCGCTCACGTCGCGTTTCGGGTGACGGTTCAGAACAACATCTTGCAGGGCAAGACCATCATCCGAAAAGACGTTGAGATTAGCATCGAAGGCCCGCATGGTGTAAGTGTAATGCATGTTCTGGTGTTCTTGCCCGCTGCACACGGCGATCAGGTGCCGGTGTTTTTGGTCATGTACTTGCGCCCCTCAGAGGTGGCCGATCCGAGCCAGGGGTCGACGTCCGAATTCTCTCCTGTGCACGATCTCCTGCGCCACGGGTATGGTGTGGCCACGTTTTACACGGACGACCTAGATCCTGACGTTGACGATGGGTTCCGTAACGGAGTACATGGTATTTTCGAGCCCCCAGGGTCCAAACGGCCGGATCATGCTTGGGGCACCATCGCGGCATGGGCGTGGGGCGCAAGCCGGGTCATGGATTATTTGGAAACGGATGCCGATGTCGATGCATCGCGGGTTGCCCTTGTCGGGCATTCGCGATTAGGAAAAACAGCGCTTTGGGCTGCCGCGATGGATCGCCGCATAGCCATGGTCGTCAGCAGCAACTCAGGTTGCACCGGAGCGGCGATCGCGCGAGGGAAACGCGGAGAAACCATCCGAGATATCAATACGCGATTTCCCCACTGGTTTTGTGAAAATTACAAGCGTTTCAATGGTCGAGAGGGCGATCTGCCGGTGGACCAGCACATGCAACTCGCGCTGATTGCACCTCGCCTGCTGTATGTCACCAGTGCCTCCAGGGATGAGTGGGCCGATCCCCTCGCTGAATTCTTGTCGGTGACCATGCAACGTCCCGTCTACCAGTTGTACGGGTTCCAAGGACTGGTGTCCAGGGGGGACCCCTATCCGGACATTCCGCTCGTGGCTGATCGGATCGGATACCACGTGCGCACGGGAGATCACGGTTTAACGGAGTTTGACTGGAAATGTCTGATTGCATTTGCAGATACTCATTTGTGACCGATGCAACGTGCCGGGGGCACTACTCCGTGAGCACCCCGAGTGATCGCTGGTCGGTGCTGACATGTGCCAAGGTTTATGAGAAAGGGGCGTCGACGTTGGCTTAGCGAGGAGGACTAGAACAGGACCCCGAACCTTAACGGAGGAAGAATCGCGGTACCGTGGACGCGCCTAGAGGCGGTGTGCCGTCGAGCGGAGGAGCCTTTAGGGAGTGAACACCGCGAAAGGGCTGTCAAGCCACGAACTCTGAGTGCACCCCCTCCTAGACCGGTTGGGACGGGCGTCGCCGGGATCTCTGGACGATGTGCCAAGTGCTCACTCGATCCTGGTCAATCGGGTGATCCGTTTGGAAGCGGCGAGGCTTTGGTGACCTGACCCCGTCAGTGGCTCGCGAGGGAGCTAAAGGGATAGCGATTAGGGTCGGCTTCGTTCGAGTTCCTGGGATCGTGCTCTTTGATCCCCATTTCTTGCCTGCTGACTTTTGCGCCTATAGGTCCAGGGGGCGGGCCGGAGTCGCCCCGAGGGCAATGGGGGGCTAGGCCTCTTCTTGATCACCGTCGTGGCCAACGCGTTAGGTCGACGACAAAACTTGGAACGAAGCCCAAGTCAAA
>JAKAAL010000972.1 GCA_021802375.1 Bacillota bacterium
AAGTACGGCACCTCCATTAATAGCAGCGCCGACG
This sequence comes from Bacillota bacterium, assembly GCA_021802375.1. The sequence goes on from JAKAAL010000972.1 coordinate 35, forward strand.
TGGGCGGGCCTTCTGCCGCCTTTCAATATGCCATCGCCACACAACGGGCGGACCACTCGATGAGCCCGGCAAAGTTTCAAGCGGTTCTAGACTGGGTTCGGTTTTTCTCAACCCCGGCAATGGACCAAAAGATCGTGAACCAGTTGGGCGAATTTGTGCCGACTTTTAAGGGAGCGAAACCTTTGAAAGAGGAACGCGGAGCCGAGCTCCCCAAAGGGGCCAAGTACGCGTCGATATTTGGGTTTAGCGATCTATCTGCCGAAGCACATACTAGGATCTTCAATCTCTTTCAAGAGTATGTCTCAGGCCACCTTAGCTTTCAGGCAGCTAAGCAGCAATATGATGCAGTGGTGCAACAGGCGGTGCAGCAATACATCGTAACCAATCATCCGCGGATTCCATAGGCCAGGAGTTTCACGGTCGATATGATCGTGGACTCGCGGTGATGTGGTTTGTTCCGCCATTAAAGGCTTGGCAGATTGGCATTGCGATAGGTTGAGTAGGTTAGGAGACATCTGCCAAGCCGTTCCTTATGTTGGTGTTTTCAGATTTTAGCGTCCGTGTGGATTTTCCGTGGTCGATCCGCCAAACAAGGCAAGATTCCCTTGCTCATGCCGGTCGCTCGTGGAGGATTCGTCGGCAAAAGGGGACCACTTCTACTGAAACAAAACAGGGCTATGTGCAAAATGCGGTTGGATTTCCTCGTTTCTTGGCTCCATCGTCCGTTCTCAAGCACGACCGGTCAAGGTGGGAATATGCGGTTCGTAGGGACGGCATGCTACCCTGACGCTGGTTGGAATCCCAGACGACGGGGCCTATGAACCCCGGTCAGGCGTGGACGCCACTGCGCTATCGCCCCCGAATCCCCCTGGTTCGCACGATGAAGTACATCGTACATAGAAATGGTCCGGGAAGGAAAGTTTCTAGGCGCGAGGTGGCAAATGATGAAGTATCAATACATGGCACCTTAATTGGCCAACCCTACGCCCAACTGCTCCTTGGTGTTGTTCCAGTCATCCGGGGCGAGCCGTCCGAGCTCTCGTAAAATCAGTGATTCGTGCACGGTGACCAGCTTGCCCGTTCGGAGCCATGACGGTTTGAGCAACCCACCTCCGACCAATGACGCAACGCCATGTCCCCGGGTCCGTCATGCACTTGACTCGTGACCGACGGCTCACGACCACGGCCGGCCGTTTCTTGGAGGCGTCGAGGGAGGGAAAGGGAAATGATATAAGCACCACAGACCCGGAATCATAGACGGTCATAGTCGGCATCGCTTTCGTGATCCCAGAAGCTAAAAGCCGCCTCGGCCAGCTTCATCCGGGCCCAATCTTCGGGCTCCATCCGAAGAACCTCACGCAGCCGCGCGAGAAGACGTGCCTTGTCGCTCTCGGACAACGCGACGACTTCTTCGACGATGCGTTCTAGGCTGGCGAACATCATCTCACACCTTTCCTCATTACCCTACGACTAGTATAGATCACAGGAACCCCCTACCGCCGTCACTGTGACCAGCAGCGATCGCATCTTTCCAGCGATGCGTCTCCTTCGCCCAGAAAAAAGAGCGCATCCAAATGAACGGTCGACCAGAAAGGGCCAATGAACCTTGCCGGTCGATGTGTTACTGCACGAAGTAGCGTTGATAGGCGTGATGCCGTGTCTCGCCACTCAACACGGCATAGAGCTGGGTTGTCTCGGGCTTCTCATGGCCTAAAATGGATTGTACGGCCACCAGTGGTGCCCCTTGATTCAACAATGTGGTGGCGAGCGTGTGGGGATGCACTTTTTCCGCCAAGCCGCAGCGCTCGGCCACCCGCTTAAAGACCTCTTGCAAACCATGAATGGGCAGCCGATGCGGCGACCGCTCCGTCACGCACAGGGCGGGATCCGCGTCCTGCCGCTCCGTGAAATACCGGGTGAGCCAAATCCGGGCTCTCGAACCGAGGTAGACTTCGCGTTCTTTGTTGCCCTTTCCCACCACGACGACGCTGCCCCGCTGCCAATCCACATCTCAGCGATTCAACCGCGCGGCTTCGCCGACCCGGCAACCCGTGGCAAAGAAAAACTCGATGACCACATGTTCCAGCGTCGCGCGACAGGCATCCCGTAACCATTCCAGCTCGTCCATGGTCAACGCCTTGGGTACTCGCTGGCCCAGTTTGGGTTCCTTCAATTTTCGTGCTGGGCTGGGCACTTGGAGCCCTTCGTCTTCCACCCAGCGAAAGCGTCCTTCAATGGCTCGAATTTTATGGCCCAGACTTTTGAGGACTTGAGGTGGCTGTGGTGCGCGAGATGAGCCCGCAAGAGGTCCAACGTCACCAGGGCGAGTTCCACGTCCCCCATATCCCGAATGAGGATCTGGTCTGGGAGCCGATAGGCGCGAATCGTGTGGGGAATACCTGAGGGATCCCCAGTTTCTACCAATTCCCACGGTCAAACCTCGACCTCTTGCGCGATTTCATCCCCGATACCTCGCAGGGACCGCGGCATAATAAACGTATGATCGTTTTCATATAGAGGAGGCGTTTCGGGAGTTCGCCATCGGTCGGATAGACCGAGCCGATGGCACGCTAACGCCCACCCGGCCTCTTCCTGTGTTGGCGATTGGAGTACGATGGCGTTCTTCGATCGCTCCCAGAGCATACCCAATCCTTCGGCGCTTGCCCGTCGGACGCA
>JAKAAL010000973.1 GCA_021802375.1 Bacillota bacterium
ACCCCGATAACGTCTATTCTATTTAATCTAACTCTTGTGCCGGCGAACACCCACTCCTGGCCTCCGAAAGTACAGACGGCAAGTAAAGACCTTGCACTCAACATTCGGCGAATCTGCCCCATGCCAACACGCGGGTGGACAGCAACCATTCGAGGCCAGGAACTGTTAAAACCGATTAGAAAGACAGAGCACCCCCGGACGCCACGTCGACCACAGCTCCCAAAACGAGATCGATGGGGATTCCTCTCTTCATAAACCTACCTCAATTCCCGTCTTTGCAACAAGCGCATTGGCCGAAGCCGATTGCATCATACTATTCGGCCAAATCCGACGAACGCTTACAGCAATTTCACCCCGAGAGTTGTCAAGAATGAGTACTGGTGCCGACTATCAGATATGACTACCAACAGCGCGGAAGGCGTAAAATGTATCGCGTCGTCAAGACCAGACGTTAACAGGATTCGGCGAACGGTCTTTCCAAGTACTCAGAGACCCCCTTCGGGCGACCAGATAGGGGGTGTTTTGCGCACCCTTTGCGAGTAAAGCTCACGTGCGTGGGTTCCTCGCAAGGATCTCCCGACTTTAGCCGTGGGGAGTGTCAACTGTACGCTTCATTAAAACACATTTTGCAATATTGTTACCAGCCAGCGGTGCCGTAATGTGATTCCTGATATTTCCTGATGTATGCATTACACACTCCCTTTCCGGTGACATAGCTTATGGTTACGTGACGTATGAAAGGTCATCCCATATTTGTGCGTCGGATAGTCTGGGGAGGGGTTTTAATGTGTGGAATTGCAGGATGGATAGATTATGACGCCGACATCACTAGGCAACAATCCGCTTTAGACGCCATGGTCGCTCCGTTAACCTGCCGCGGTCCGGACGGCAGTGGCACCTTCGTTACTCCAAATGCTGGTCTAGGGCATCGCCGTCTCGTGGTCATTGATCCCGAAGGTGGCATGCAACCGATGTCGCGGCGTTTGGGCAACCACGTCTATACCATTGTTTACAATGGAGAATTGTACAATTTTCAAGAACTGCGGCAGCAGTTAGAACATGAAGGGTTCCAATTCCGCTCCCGTTCCGACACCGAGGTTCTCCTGACTTCCTACGTGGCCTGGGGCACCGCGTGTGTTTCTAAACTGAACGGCATCTTTGCCTTTGCCATTTGGGACAGTAAAGACCGCACGTTATTTATGGCCCGAGACAGACTAGGGGTCAAGCCTCTCTTTTACTCTCGTCAAGGACCACGGATGCTATTTGCCTCGGAACTAAAGGGAATCCTGGCTCATCCGGCAATAAATGCAGAAGTCGATGCAGAGGGATTAGCCGAGGTGTTCGCTATTGGCCCGGCGCGCACTCCAGGCCATGGGGTATTCCGCAATATTGATGAACTTCGCCCCGGTTATTACCTCTACCTCAGCCCAACAACCCATCGATTGGCACCGTATTGGCAGTTGAATTCCCAACCCCATGAGGATTCTTGGGAGCAAACCACCGGTACTGTCCGCAACCTGGTGGAGGACACTGTAAAACGCCAACTGGTTGCCGACGTACCTGTGATTACCTTGCTGTCGGGGGGCCTGGATTCCAGCGTGGTGACGGCGATTGCTGCCCAAGTGTTTAAGGCTCAAAGGCATGAACCGCTCAATACCTACTCCATTGATTTTGTTGACATGGAACGTTACTTTAAAGCCAACAAATTTCAAACCAATCTCGACGCTCCCTGGGTGGAAAAAGTCTCAACCTATTTAGGTACCAATCATCACCGCGTCATCGTCGATACTCCGGAACTCTACCAAGACTTATTGGCAGCAATGCGTGCGCGGGATTTGCCAGGCATGGCTGATGTCGATACCTCTCTGCTCATTTTCAGTCGTGAAATCAAAAAAGCTGCTACAGTCGGATTATCTGGTGAAGCAGCCGATGAAATTTTCGGCGGATATCCTTGGTTCCATCACCCCGATGCCATTGCCGCCAACACATTTCCCTGGGCCCGGAGGCTAAAAGACCGTATCCGGATTTTGTCCCCCGAATTCGCCGAATATATTCAGCCCGAATCCTATGTAGCCCGGCGGTATCTAGAAGCTTTGGATGAGGTTCCGCGGCTGCCAAGTGAAACCGCTGAAGAAGCGCGGATTCGGGAAATTGCCTATCTGAGCATCACCAGGTTTTTGCCTACTCTGTTGGACCGTAAAGACCGCATGACCATGGCTGTGGGGCTCGAGGTCCGCGTGCCATTTTGTGACCACCGATTGGTGGAATACGTATGGAATATTCCCTGGTCTTGGAAAAATTATGATAACGTGGCCAAAGGCGTATTACGGCATGCCATGCAAGGGATTTTGCCTCCTGACGTATTAATGCGGCAAAAAAGTCCCTACCCTTCAACGCCAAATCCCACTTACTTTATGGCCATGCGCCAAGGCCTTGATACCATTTTATCAGATTCTTCCAGTCCCGTTCTGCCCTTGCTAGATATTGCTGAAATCCGTCGGGTCATGGAGTTGGGCCCCATGGGGGATCAAATTCCCTGGTTCGGTCAGTTGATGGGAAATGCTCAGCTTTTTGCGTTCTTAATTCAGGCCAACGCGTGGTTAAAAGAGTACCACATTGCCACGTTATAGGAAATTCCCAATCGGTGACAGGTTTTGATTTCGCCGCCGATTGGGTTATTACCAAAAATATCATCTTCGCTCGCTAAGAT
>JAKAAL010000974.1 GCA_021802375.1 Bacillota bacterium
TTATCCGTCGTTTAAACCCTTCAAAACAGCCATTCTCGAAACCTTGGCAAACACGCAGCCGGACTTTCAAGCCAAGTTAAAGTCCTTATTAACCTTGAAGTTTCAGCTTTTCGATAACGCGGCCTAATCGTTAATAGTAATCTGCGCGCAGTATACTAATCGGTCGGGGAGCCATTCGCCTAAGCGTGTATTAATTTGTTTGAAGCCCGCGTGGGATCGCTGGTCTTTCAGTCTCTCTAGTATTTCGTCTGCCGACTGGCCGGGGAAGAAGTCCACTTCTGCTAAAAGGCTATCGTCGGGATTTTTACGTAATGCCGTGGAAACATAGTGGCTACAACGGAGCGCAATCGGTCCGGTCAGACCAAAGTGCGTAAACATGAAGTCGCCATACTCTTTGGTGAGCGCCTTACCCCGGGCACTGCGAATCGTGATTGCCGCGTCTCTAAACGACAATCCTTGAAGCGATCGCGACGTAATAAAAGACGCGCCACTGGTTAATGGGACTTCAGTGGGATAGGGTGTCACAATCGTATGGCCCAAGGCCGCAGCCCACGGATAAGCATCGCCAGTGCTACCGGTCTGGGGTACGCTTGAGCCCCCGGTAGCCACAACGACGGACCGAGTGGGTATGATGGTTCTATCGTTGAGTCTTACTCCTAGGATTTTGTCGCATTCAACGACTAATTCTTTTACCGGGGTGTCTTGACAGACAGTAATACCCAAACTATCGACTTTTTGGATAAGGGCTTGAACCACGGTCGATGCCTTATCACTGACCGGAAATACCCGCCCCCGATCCTCCTCTTTAAGGCGAATGCCGAGGGACTCGAAGAACTCAATGATTTCCCGGTTGGAAAACTGACTGAGCGCCGAGTATAAGAACCGGCCGTTGCCCGGAATGTTTTTCATGAGCTCGTCCATCGGTTTGGCATTGGTGACATTACAACGTCCACCACCGGAGATTCCGAGCTTTGTTCCCAGTTTATGACCCTTTTCGAGTAGTAATGTCTCGGCGCCACCTATTCTCGCGGCGATGGCTGCCATCAGTCCACTAGGGCCTCCCCCGATAACAATTACGTCATGACTCTGAGGCATGATTTAATTGGCCTTTCTCCAATCATTATAGGTGACGGCATCTTGTGAACCGGGCAAGCCTGATATCCATTTCGCCTCGATTCCGTATGTCTATCCCACATTCCTAGTCGCGGGGATTATTATGGCGAAAAAATCCTTGAGATACAACTGAGCGATCGCAGAATGCTGGAGCGATTAGATCCCTACGGGAGGGTGCAATAAACTGGCATCGCCACTGGGCTACGACCTAGGCAACACTGCTCAACCGTTGCGGACATGTCCCGTGGTTGGAACGACCCTCTGTATTTCATAAAGTTGTGGCGGATTTTTTGGGAGGGAATGCGGGGGATTGTGCGTCACGGGCCCAAATTCCTAAGTTGATGCACTGGTCCCGGTTCCCACATCTACAGCGTAGGTGGGGACCGGGACTGCTAATTGTAGGGTAAGCCCAATTTACCGACGCCCTAATCCCAGGATGAAGAGGAACAAGTTAACAATGTCAATTAGGATCGCCACCGCTAAGACCACGGCCATACCCTGGGCCGGAACGGTCCTGCCACGCAGTCGCATTAAGGAGAAGTCAACGATTAGATAGCCGGTAAAGATAAGCGTCCCCAAGAGATTAAAGATCCGCGAGGTGGCAAGCCCCGTCATTCCCGGAACAATCCACGACAAGAATCCGGTGACAAGAAGCATGATTAACCCCACGAAAAGTAGAGGAGCCATCTTGGAAAAATCCCATGGTAACCAAGACACCAATGAAGCTGCAACCAGTATCGCCAGTAAAAGAATCCCGAGCGTCGACCACAAGAGCGAGGATTGGGTCATCGCCACGCTCCAGACCACAGGTCCCACGAGAAGACCCATGCCAATGGCGACTACCGCGCCCCAGAAGAAGGCCCGACCTGCCCGTGCCACATTGCGGCTGACCAAAATGGTCCCTACGAGCGCTGCCCCAATTCCAATCCACATTCCTGGCCCACCCGCTAAGGGTGATAGGACGGCCGAAGCGGACAAAATCAAGAGAAGCAGGGTCAGGTATCCTAACGTGCGGCCCATGATGGACCCGGTGACGCCGTCCGACACCCGATAGGCGGCCACAGGGGAACGATTATACATCCCACAACACCTCCTTCACAATCTCTCGTTACCTCAGATATATCATAAAGGTCAGTAAACGTCAAATAAGCTGGGCCAATGTCCTATTAAGTAGACCTTACGTTGATTGTGGGGCAATTTCCCTCTTTTTATGTGGTATGGGTTTCGAATTGGCTGGGGTGGGGGATCCACATCCATCCACCTTGTCAGATTTATTCCTATGTAGTATAATATTAGAAAAGGGGGAGATGCTGTGGCTAAGCTGAACAAGACAGCAATTAATTTGGATGAGTCAGCCAGGGAGCAACTCGTTGCCCTGTTAAACCAACGAGTTGGCCTCCTTACAGACCTCTACGTGCAAACCAAACTTGCACATTGGAATGTACGGGGTCCGCACTTTATTGCCTACCACGAACTTTTTGATGCGATCGCGGGGCACCTTCTCACGGCGCAGGATGCGATGGCGGAACGTGCCGCGACCTTGGGTGGCAGTGCAGGAATGTCGGTGCAAGACATTGCCGAAAGGAGCGTCCTA
>JAKAAL010000975.1 GCA_021802375.1 Bacillota bacterium
ATTCAGCCGCCCTCACGCAACTTTCCCCGGCGTATTATGTCAGAACGTGTCGGACAGACGAGCTGGATGTGTGGAAAGCTATGCCTTTTGATTCCCCCGAGCTCGCGAACGAATTCGCGGCCTCGATGACCCAGTATTTTGACCAGGTATACGCAAACCAAGAAAGCGAGTTTTTCACGCGGTGCTTGTTTGTTTGCGATCGCCGTGATAACCCCATCGCGACTTGCTTTGGGTGGAAAGCCTACGGGCACGTCAGCACGATACACTGGTTGAAGGTGTCCAAGCGGTACGAAGGCTTAGGTATTGGCCGCGCGTTGCTCTCCATTGTCATGAAAAGTTTCGGGGACAGGGACTATCCGATATTCCTTCATACGCAACCGGGCAGCTTTCGCGCGATCAAGCTCTATTCGGACTTCGGGTTTGTTTTGTTAACCGATGCCACGATTGGCTACCGACAAAACGAGCTGGCCGACGCGTTGCCGTATTTGCAGGCGCACATGTTCCCTAACGCCTTTCACAGATTACGATTTGCCCGTGCCCCGAATGAATTCTTAGAGGCGGTTAAATCGTCCCCAATTAATCAGTTTTGATGACCCGCGGGGCGATTCCGTTCCCGCCAACCATCCCGCCCTTGCGGAACCTTTGGGGGCGAGTGCGCCGCTAGCGCAAGTTGCTGTGGGGTTATAGACGAACGTTGGTAACGGTCGCCAGGCGTTGTTCGCTTAAAGACCGAGGTGAATCTCGTGCCGATGTCTGTATACTATCAAGAACTCCGAACGAAAATCGGAACTCAACTCATATTGAGCCCTGGGGTCGCGGCAATTGTCCGTAACGAGCATGGTGAAATCCTCTTTCAACGGCCATCTCTAGAAAGCGATATATGGAGCCTGCCGGCCGGGTCGATCGAACCGGGAGAAACACCGGCTGAGGCCATGAAACGAGAAGTCAATGAGGAAACCGGGTTGCAGTTGCGACCGGACAAACTCTTGGCGGTGTTTGGGTTGCGCGTTTCGAGCCGGATAGGACAATAATGGGATTAGCAAATTTGGGGAGTGGGTCTCGTGGTCACGTACGACATCATGGACTTGCATGTCTCAACTTGGGATGAAGACACGCTTCAATGTACGTTAGGCGACCACTCGCCAAATATCCGGCTCCGAACGCACGCTCTAAACGCTATAGTCATCCTCTTTATCCCTACGGAGAGCACTACACTGTAAGTTGGAGCAATGGGAGGAATCTCCCTGGGATGGACCCCGATGGTGTCAGCCCAACACGCTCTGCCCCCATAGCACGATAGAAATTCTCGGCATGGGGTTCGGCATCGATAGAGATTGTCTTAACATTAAGAGACTGCGCAGTGTGGCGCAGATGCTCCCAAAGCTTTCTCCCGATGCCCTGCTTTAACCATTTTGGGGACACATAGAGGTAGTCCAATACCCCGTTGGACTCTTCTACAGTCAGTCCGTAAAATCCAGCAATTTGCTCATCGAGTATAGCGACAAAGACTTCACAGGACCGTATGTAACCAACGGTAATGGTAAGTTCCTCACGACACTTCTCCATAAACGCTTCATCATATCCCCACACTGCTTTTGATACTAATGCGAGAGCAGTCAACCTACTTACCTCATCTAATTTGGCTCTTCGTATCTGTACATCCATTCTTGCGACCTCCATCTGAGTTACAGGAGAAACATCGTGGTTGCATTATCTTATCAACAAAGAAGAAGGCAGGCGCTACGATCAACCACACCATACGATTTTTTATCCGCATGAGGATAAAGCCGAAAACGATCTGACCAATCACGAAATACGGATACCCATAAAATGTTGCACGAGTTAATTGAGCGTGTGGCGGATCGTGACCACGAGAGAATATCGAGTTGTCACGGAATCGTCAAAACGAGGGTATTTGAGACGCGTTTTCCGGGGAGTATCGTGAGGTTGCGGGCTGTTTTGCGTCTGTGCGTGTCCACTCCGAGAGGAGTGACCCGCCTCGCTTGCGCTTTGTCTGTAATTTTATTAGAATTATCTGAGTATCTCGATAATCGTGAGGAGTATGGGGTCTCGGTGGGAGCCAGGAGGGGGTCATGCAACTTCTTTGCTATGGCTTTTCATGGGATGATCACGTGATCCGTATATCGGAAGTCGTTCGTCGATCGGTGATCGGCGAGGAAATCCGGATTTATACGGACACCGATGCGATGGTGCCGGATATGCGGGCATTCGCCAGGATAACCGGCAATCGGGTGGTCGACATCTCTTTGGAACATCCCGTTATGATTGACTTGGTTCCGGGTCCAAACCGCGTGTATTCGCCGCGGTCAGATGGGATCCGGGCCACGGTTAAGTCGTGGGTGATTGTCTTAAAGATCCTACCGACCAATCGTCTTCATCCGGGAAGCTCTACCCATAATTAATGAGTTCTTTAATGGCCTTACGGATAGCGTCGGAATCGTCGTGGCGATCCACGATCGAGGTGACCCGTTCGGCTACGCTACAGGCGCTCACAATTCGTGAAATTTGTTTGATAGCGCCTTCGATCGCAGCGACTTGGATGAGTACAGATTGACAGGATTTCTCCTCTAAGACCATGGTCTGGATTCCGCGGACTTGACCTTCGATGCGCCTTAATCGCCGCATTAGGTCATCGACATCCCAAAACACTTCGCGATTAGTATCCATGTCCATTAAAGAACTCATA
>JAKAAL010000976.1 GCA_021802375.1 Bacillota bacterium
ATTGCTCCTATAGCAGTCAATGCCATTCTGTTCGAAATATTCGGTGGTGTAGATGCGTTTCCTATCTGGTTGGATATCAAAGATCTCGACAAGATGGCAGAAACAGTGAGGCTGTTGCAGCCGTCGTTTGGCGGAGTTAACTTAGAGGATGTAACGGTTGCGCACGCCTTCGGGATCGAGGAAAGTCTGCGTCGGATCCTGTTGGTTCCCGTGTTTAACGATGATCAGCACGGCACCGCGGTGGTGATTGGTGTTGCACTCACCAATGCACTGCGGATCACCGGAAGAAAGATTCACGAGGTGCGAATCGTTTTCAACGGTGCGGGGACTGCGGTGATTTCTGTAGCCCAGCATCTTTTGGCCGTGGGGGGACAAGACATTGGTTTAGTGGACCGTCAAGGGCTTATCTATCAGAGGCGCGTCGGAATCTCTAGTCCGTTTAAAGGTTCCATTGCTCAGGTTAGCAATTGGGAGCGCCGGGTCGGGGACCTGGAACAGGCACTCTTAGGGGGCGGTGTATTTATTGAACTATCAGCCGCCGATGCCTTGACCCTGAACATGATGAAAGGGATGAATCCTCAATCCATTGTGTTTGCTTTAGCTAAGTCGGTTTCTGAAAGTTGGTCGGTACTAGCTCTGGAGGCTGGGGCTCAGGTAGCGGGGACGGGTCGCTGTAACGTTTCCAGTCCAATTCATAACGTTCTCGGATTCCCAGGGATTTTCCGCAGGGCCTTGGACGCGGGGGAACGCGAGATTAACTTGCAAATGCGGCTGGCTGCTTTCCAAGCATCGGCGCCCCTGATCTCCGAGTCGGAGATGAGAGATGATTACATTATCCCCCAACCTATGGATCGCCCTGCGGCACCGGAGGTAGCGGCTCTAGCCGCGTTGGAGCCCGGAGGTGCCACACGGAATATCTCTGCTAAGTGGGATATTGCTTACTGTCGCCACTTGGTTAATGAGGTTTTGGGTATGAACGAAAGATTCTCGAAGAGGAGGATGGCGTTTGAAGCAGTATGAGTATTTAGCAAAACAAACGTTGGGGAGTTACGGGATTCCCATTCCGCCGGGTAAGGTGGTTGACAACCCCGAACAAGCCCGCAAGGCAGTTGAGGAAATTGGGCCAGCAGCGCTTAAGGCGCAAGTGCTAGTAGGAGGGCGCGGCAAAGCAGGAGGAATTCGATTTGCCTCGACCCCTAGCGAAGCGGCTCAACTCACCCAACAAATGATTGGGATGGATCTTAAGGGGTACACGGTGGAGCGATTATACGCGGAAGCCAAACTGGATATTGATCAAGAACTCTACATTTCCGTCACTACTGACCGGAACACTAAAGAGCCACTGGTGATGGCTTCCCGCGCCGGGGGCATAGAGATTGAGGATGTGTCCGACGACCAAATTGTGCGCCGTTATGTCGACCCTCGAGTCGGCGTGGAGCCCTACTTCGGTCGCGAAATGGCCTCCGCACTCGGTTTGAACGGTACTATCTTTAAAGAATTTGCTGACTTAGTAGTGAAATTGTATCGGATTTATCAGGAAAAGGACGCGGAATTAGTAGAAATTAATCCACTAACCGTGGTTCATGGCCATTTGGTGGCAGCAGATGCGCGCCTTAACATTGATGATAGCGCGTTGTTCCGTCATCCGGAGGTGCAGCGAATTGAGGAAGGTTCTGAATTGGAGCGCAAGGTCCACGAGATTGGGTTGGCGTATGTCGAGTTGGACGGTGACATTGCTGTAATGGCCAATGGAGCCGGGATGGCTATGGCAACATTGGATGCCATCCAATATTTTGGCGGAAGGCCAGCAAATTTTTTGGACGCTGGGGGCGGTGCCTCGGTGGAACCCACGGCGCAAGCCTTAGGGGTGTTGGTATCGATGCACCCCAAGGTTATTTTTGTCAATATTTTTGGGGGAATTACCCGATGCGATGATGTGGCGCGAGCCATTTTGCAAGTAAAGCAAACGGTAGGGATCCCCGTGCCTTTGGTGGTCCGTTTGGTTGGTACCAACGAGACCGAAGGGGTAAAATTGTTGGCTGACGCAGGAATCGCCGCCTATTCGGAAATGGCGGAGGCTGCCGAACAGGCAGTGAAATTGGCGGGGGAGGGACGTTAACATGGCCATTTTGTTGACAAGCCAATCCCGTGTCATCGTACAGGGGATGACAGGTAATCAGGGGCGTTTTCATAGCGGACAAATGGTAGCGTACGGGACCCATGTTGTTGGAGGGGTATCGCCGGGCAAGGGCGGACAGACTGTGGATGGGGTGCCGGTTTTTGACACGGTGCGCGAAGCAGTCGCGTTGACGCAGGCAGACGCTTCGATTGTATTTGTGCCTGCTCCATTTGCCAAAGACGCAGCGTTTGAGGCTATGGAGAATGGGATCCGATTGCTGGTGATGATTCCAGAGCATATCCCCGTTCAAGACGCCATTGCCATCGTCACCCGAGCTCGTGACCTTGGGGCGGTGGTAATTGGGCCGAACACTTTTGGGATAATTTCTCCCGGTCAGAATACCAAAATGGGAATTATGCCGAATCACATATATAAACCGGGACCGGTAGGAGTGGTCGCCCGTTCCGGTACCTTAAGCTACGAGATTGCTTTCAGCCTTACCAATGCGGGATTGGGACAAACGACCGTGGTAGGTATGGGGGGCGACCCTGTTGTAGGGCAGACTTTTGTTTCTGTGCTCGAAGAATT
>JAKAAL010000029.1 GCA_021802375.1 Bacillota bacterium
ACGCTCAGCGATGCACAAATCCAGGGAGCCCTGCCTCTTTGTTCCTCAAGGAACACGAACGTTTGTTTTCTCTATCGCAGGCGGCCGCATGCTACCGACCCCGCACCACCACGTGCTTCGCAAAGCGTAAATGCACCTTCAGATCCGTCCGCGCTGCATTTACCTTGCACCCAACAACTCCTGGATATTCTCATAGTACGAAGGCGGGCTGACATCAATGGGTTTGGATTGATCCAATACCCAAAGCCCATGCTCGTGCCGAATCTTCCAGGCATCCGAGGTTTTGCCGAATCCGTAAATCTCGGCCATCTTCGCCTTGTCGGCCAGTTGGTTGAGGTGCCCGGTAATCACATAGTTCGTTTGACCGAGCAACTGACGAGGGACATAGGCGGCTTCTTGCGAGCCGATGATGATCGTAATATCTTTTTCTCGACCTTCCTTTAGCAGCTTGCCGAGATAGGCCGGATATCCGCCTCGCTCACGTTCGCCGTTCGTGAGCGCGAGCTCATCAATATAGATGATACACGGTTTTCCCGCGAGAAGAATCTTCTTGAAGAAGGCGTTGTATGCTTCGACGATATCCGGGTCCTTGGGCCGCCATATTAGGATACCTCGCTTCAGCAGCGGTGGATCGGAATCCTTCGACCATCGGGTGACTCCCTTTAGATGCCACCATGTATTGAACGACCGCGACGGCTTATTATCAAGCACGTACATCGGGTCCGCCGGCCAAATATCGTGAAGGCGAACCAGGATAGCCTGGCTCGCTGTCGTCTTGCCGCCTCCAGAAGCCGCGATAAGTGCTATCCTGCTGCCTTTGGTTATCCTCACTCCGCTAACGCCTCCTTTCTTTTGCTAATCACATATTCCGCATGATCCATCTTAATGCCGGTAATCACTACGCCATCACGATCCGTCATCATCTCATAGATCGCCTCCCCGTGTTGATCGGCGATGAACTGCATCGCGCCTTCGAGCATGAGCTTAGCCAAGCCAATAATCGGATCGTCTTCCTCATCATAGGGAAGGGCTACGTTTTTTTTCGCGGCTTCTCGGCGGATCATGGAGCGCATCATGAGAGCCACGCCTTTAAAGGCAAGATAAAGGGTCCGCGACTTCGCATCGCCTTCTGCGTGGGAGGCTATCCATTCCGGCATGCCGGCCATGACGAGATCCTTGAGCGCGTTTTCTTCAATCCCAATTTCGGTGCCTTCAACTTTTAAGCTAATCATCTTTTTTACTCCCCCTGTATCATGGCATCGGCCAGGGTCGCACCGGTTGCCGTGAAGCTGTAGTACCACCCCGGCGGCACGCGCAGAGCGGGTAAGACCCGCGGGCTGGTACTCGTGGTTCCTGCGTCCACGAGGTCGGTGTAGAGCGTGCTCGGTGTACTCGTGCTCCCCAACGCCACGGCTACACTCCCTGCCGTACCCGATGTCGAAGCATACGCCGGTTGGTAGATGGTGATGGGCACTGGCGTGGTGTTTTGATATACGGTTCCCGAGACGAAGGGCGATGCTGGAGGCGTGATCGCGCCATACGGGTTCGCTCCGAAGGTATCAACAATGGTGACCAGTCCGGCCGCGCATTGAATGTCGTAGCCGTTGCCTTTCTGGTAGACCGTATGCCCCATCGAACATCCCGCGATCAACAGGTTTCCATTTACGGACCCTGCACTAACGCCGTAAACTCCGGTGTAGGCGGAACTGACCGTCACCGCGTAGGTCAACGCATCGCCGAATAATCCGAAAATGCAGTCTTGAATCCGGATATTTCCTCCACCCGTAATGGCAATCCCGGTAGAAGTCCCAGGACTACCCGCGATGCTCGATCCCACGATGGTCGTTGAATTGCCGCCCGCGATCCCAATGATGGGGCTATTGCCGTCACCGAACCGACCGCCGAGAATGGTCACGGTCCCGCTATTGATCTGAATCGCTTGCGGGCCGCCATCACACCAGCATTCGGTGAGATGGACCTCGTCCGCATCGTTGATATAGAAAAAGATTGCGTTGGAACTCTGAGTCCCTGCTAAGTTGCATTCCACCTCATACATATAGATGTAACTTGGTGCGCTTCCCCCGTTCACCGTATCAATTGCCACGCCATATTGACTCGTAAAGATTTCAAGTTGCTCCATCTTGATACTGGCGCATCCGCCGTCGAGAAAGACTCCCGCCGTGCCCCCACCAACCTCTGCATTGGTGAAGCGCACAATCGTACAACCACTACCGCAATACAGACCATAATGGCTGCAATTCATTCGGCAATGCAGGATTGATGTCGTATTGGTGTTATATAACCGAATCCCGTCATACGTTGCGAAGTAGACATTCTCGATCAATGTGGTGTACACGGCATTCCCGGTCGAATCGGCACTAATGCCAGCCCCCGATGTCTGGGTCACAGACGGGGAAATAGCAAGGTTAGCAATCCGCGTCCCGCTGATCCCCCCCGATAATACGATGGCGTCAAACGATCCGTTGGGCTGAATGGTGGGATTAAACGTCGTAGCGCCTTCCAAAGCAATGTCCGAATAAGAAATCGTAATAGACTCACTAATAACATAGGTTCCACCGGGGAAAACGCATTTTCCTCCCCCGATACTGCCGAGGTAATCAATCGCCGCCTGAATCGCGGCCGTGTCATCGGTAACCCCGTCGCCCTTCGCACCGAAATCTTTCACGCTCACCACCCCGAGCCTGTCGCGCACATAGGCGTATCCGCCGCCCCCGGTAAATCCTCCGTTATTGATCACTTCTTTCCCCCCTTATTGTCTAATTGTGGAAACAACTTAAAGCCGCCATGGTCGGCGTAAAAAGCATAAGTTTCGTACAGTCTAGGCAGCACAATCAATCCGACCTGGAGCCTGGTGTATGCCGAGGCCGTGGCCCGGACCGCAACCGCTATGATACCGCTCTTCTTCCCATCTTCGATGAGCATTGCCGCTACGACTTCCCACTCATCTTTCGATATCGTAGACCAAATCTTGGCTTTAGCCGCATCACCGTTCGTAATCGAGATCACTTCATCGACATATCGACCGATTTCGGACAGCGCGGAGGCAAACGGTTTTAATAGATCCTTTGCTTCCTTATCGGTAAGCGTCTGAAGATTTTCAGACCACCGGCCTCGCTCGCCTTTTTTGGGAGGCGAGGGCACTACTTGGAGCTTTGGCTTTTCTTTCTGAGGCTCCTTCGGAGGCTCTTGAGGCTCTTTGCGCGGCCTCCCTCGCTTCCTTTTTAGCTCTGGTTCTTCGGTTTCAGCTGTTGAGCTATTTTCACTAGGGCTGCTGTCGCTAGGCCCAGATCCTCCGTCGCGTTCACCAGTTTCTCGATGTATTCCTCCGTCAGTTGATTTGCTTCTTTCTGGTCCTCTAGGACCATCCGGGCCGCTTGCCACTCGGCTTCGTCGGCTTCCTTCACCGACACCATTAGCTTCGCCATCTGGTCGATTCTCTGATTCTGGATTTCCAGCAGATCCATTATCTCGCTCTTCCGCTTCTCGTGCCGCTCTTCGCTCCTGGATTCGCTCGAGGATGGTTTTTCTTCCTTCTCCCCCGCTATGATCGCCTTCGCTAGCTCCCTCGCTTCCTCCTGCTCCCGCTCGCTCAAGTTCTTCCACGCTTCATCCTCCTCCACAATCCAGACCTCTTCATCAGGCATTTATTCTTCGCCTTCCTTCTCGATGTCTCGCTTCCCTTTTTCGGTGAGGTGCATATGCTTCCCCTTCCGCTCGACGTATCCCTCTTTTTCCATCGTGGCCCAGGCGATGGACCGGCTATGCTCCGGGCTATAGCCCTTGGCCTCGTACTCATGGGTGATCTTTTCGATTACTTCGTCCAGCTTCTTAGGCATCTTTACTCATCCCCTCCCAATAACGATTTCTCTATTTTACCCATCAATATCGCTCCCAATGGAAATCCCAATACAAATCCGATTCCCGCTCCTAGTGAAGCCCAGGAAATCACCGACATACCATCACCTCCTTTTTCTCATTTACGCGCCCGAGAGTATGGTTAGGTAATCAACCCTTGGGCTTTCCAGGCATCGAAAATCCGTTGCCATCCTTCGCTGGCGCAAGGGAGGGCCGAGAGAGCTGCATAGGTGGGAGGCGCCGAAACACTAGGAAAAATGGCATCCACCTCGGACAGCTCAAAAGATGTCATCGGCATGATGGCGATGGATGTTCCCGATGGCATCGCGGGAAATGTACTTTGCAGCCATGCTCCCATTTAAAATACCTCCGTTACATAGATGTCTAAACTCCCGCTGGTAGGTGCCGTGCTCCCCATCTCTAGGGAAATGAATGCCGAATTATATGGAGCGCCCACAATACTGGACCCATCCCCCGTTAGAATCGTTTGGCCTTGTGCACTAGGCGTATTCGGAAAGGCGACATTCGTAAGCGTATAGTTTATCGAGGGGGTCTTGATCGCCGCATCCCAAATGAATAGGACAGGGGCCGCAGACAACGGTTGATCCAGATCATTAACAATGGTAATGGCCCGCACTCTCGCATGACGGTGAAATGTGTTGGATAGTTCCGCATACAGCGTCGTGCTGGCCGCAAATTGCGAATACGGTCTGGTGTAGACCAATATAGGGGCTATCGCCGTGAGAGGCGCTAACTGGCCCGTGAGTTCGGTAATCATCGGCGAAGTCGTAGAGCTCCCTAGCGGTGTAACCGCTGGTGCTTCCTGCATCGTGTAGTAAACTACCGCATCCCAACTACCTTTTAAGCCATCTACCCAGTACCGGCACTCCTCCGCTACCAGGGGAATCTGGACCAGGCCCTGCCCTGCTTGCATCTGGACCAGCATCGTGCCCATTTGCAAATTAATCAGCGAAGAGCCTAGCGCGGCCAGGGTCTCCTGCGAGACAAGAAGATACGCGAACGTATATCCTCTTCGCTTCAAAGTCTGCTTCGTTGATGATAGCGTGATGGGTTCCAGGTACGGAGGCACGCTGCGCAGTTCCGAATGCGAGATCAGCTTTCCGAGTTTCTCGGCTAGCGTATCCAGCCCGCTTTTTAGTTCATTTCGCCACTCACCCCAATTCTCGTCCATGTGCTTCCTCCTCCCGATTTCGATTTAGATAGTTCAGCCACTTAGAAATAATGATCCGCTCTTTCAACCAGTCGTTGCGTCCGCTCTTCGAAGTCGAACTGGAAGCCCGGCTGCCACCGCGCACAATTCGATATAGATACGATTCCTGAATCTCGGTGAGTCGCAGCTCATCGCGGGCAGCCCAAATCGCATTTACATCGAACCCTTTAAATGGCTCAATATTCTTCACGCTTCTCACCTCCCTAATAATTATAACTCATAGGAATGCTTTTGCCAGTCGTTCAATGCAATTGCTAAATCATCAGCGGTTTCGAAATAAAACCCCCATGATTTTATCTCGTCCAACATTATGTCCAGAGTAATTCCTTTATTTCGGTACATCCAACGAGGCACGGAATATCTGGAGGATTTTTTTACTCCTCCCATCTTTTTTATAGCCCACCATAAAGAAGGCGCACCATTATGCTCACGCATCCACGCATCTCTATATTCAGAACGCTGTCGCTGTGCGTTTTTCGCCTCTTCATATTCCTGAAGCTCGTCGTAAAAAACCTTTGCATCCCAAGGCTTGGAAATATTTTTCGCCCAATTAACATCCCGCTTTTGGCGACTCGAAAAATTGAAGACTTTTTCGTCGGGCACTTCGCGGTCTAAATCCTTCTCTTGCTTCATGGCCGAGATGATTTTCATGCGCCGCTTGCCACCCGAGTAAAACCGGAAACGCTTCTCCCCATCGATGAGACCGTTTAGCGTGTCAAGATACCATCCGAAGCCATGTTCATCCCGAAACGCCTTGGGCACGCCTTTCGCCTTCAATGTAGGCTTGTCCTCTGGGTGAAGCTCGGCATAGAGCTTGGGAGCTAAGAAAATTCCTTCCTTTATATAGGACTCTAGTTTCCACTTTCCGAATTCCGTATCATCTACGATAGAATCATCGAGCGGTTGTTCGACCGCCATACTGTCGGTGTCGCAATAGTAAACGATATTTCCTCGCGCTACCTCGGCATGGATCTGTCTAATGAGCTCAAGCCTGGCATATGCCGTTACGTAAGCCGCTATCTGAGGCTGCACATAGGGAGCTTTGAATGGATCAATCTGTATCCATCCCTCAAAAAAACTTCCAGCGTACTCCGACTCATAGTCATAGATGGGGAGGTCTTGGATAAATAACTCCCGGTTATTTTCCGTTGCCTTACGATAACTTAAACGAATGAGACTCATCCCTAGCTTGCCGTAAAATGAGTTCATCACGTCTTTATAAAATTGACGCTTTCCCCCTTTTGACTCAATTTTCCCGGCCTTTGCCCAGGCGATAAACCGCGAAAAATAATCTTTCGTATGCCTCCACATCATAATGCGATGGATTTCGAGTACCTTTGCCCCCGCGGCTGATGGCATACTCCAGCTCTGGCTTCGTCCAAAACCCGGAAAATTCCCCGACCGGGAACATGAGCTTGCCGTCGAGGTGAACCGGCAGGCATGGGTAGGCTTCGGCCTTTGGCATTTTCACCGTGGCCTCCACGATATAGGCCGCATATCGTTCGGGGTGTTTCAGGCATAACGCAAATACATCCTCCGCTTTTTCTTCTTCTTCGTACCGGGGCACTCCGTAGGGATATTCATATGTTGCCATCACATACGGATAAAGGGAATTGATGTCGTAATGAAACCCCTGCTTAATCATATGTGGACGAAACATTTGCGTATCCGCGCCAATGTAAGCCGAGCGGATAAAGTCATCGGTGAATGTAGGGATTTTCTGAGAGATGAGGGCCTTGTAATCATTCTTGAAGTTTCGCTGGAACACTTTCATCGCAAGCTGAGGCGTGCTTACGATTTTGAAAAACTTATCGCCTAACTCACTAAATTCCATCACCTGGGCCAGGATTTTGTAGAGGCTGATTACGTCGTAATCCAGGTACTCGGATAGCAATGGATGGTCGGCCTTCACGTGCATGAAGAAGTCATTCTTGTCCTTGAATCCGTATTCGGAGAGGCATTCTTCTAGGTCTTTTTTCCCTTCGGAACCTAGCTCGAAAGATTTAGAAAGCGATGCCAGGGAAGACCGCATGATGTGCCAGGAGCAATGGAGCATCGGGCCAGCGATTACCCTCGCACTGGCGAAGCGCCGGGCGATGATTACGCATTCGTCGAGGTCGATGAAAAGGCCGCTTTTGATTAACTTTGCGAGGTCGAAATCGAGATTGTGAATGTATACATGATCATCAGACGTTAAACTTTCAAGCCATTTCACCGCTTCGCTCCCTGTGCGGCCTCCGATGAGATTTGCTCCATCATAGGCCCTCCACGCGAAGATTTCCCGGAAAAGTCCACGGGTTTCGGTATCAAACGTGTACCACATGCTCACACCTCCATCAGTAAATTAGAGAGCCGTTCCAGCCACCGCATCCATGCGGCAGTAGGATTTTGAGCCGTGTGCGGGGATCTGGTGTTGCCAGGCGAGTAAAATCCGTACCAAAACGTCAACGTTCGATAGAGTGATTCCACGGTATTCAACATTCCACCCCGCGTCAGGGATTTCCCTCCAGCCTCAATCGCCGCTGCCAGCTTCGCCGTCATAAGGTGCAGGTCGTAAGGATCGAAGAAATCCAGGTAACCTTCCTCGTTATAGGCAGATTCGGTTTCCTTGGTCTTGCCTCCTCTTCTTCGCGCTACGCGGGTAGAGGTGACCTCGAAAATCCGGTTCGGGTCCGTTGCGCGTTCCAGGAAAAGATTGATTGCGCCTGACGAGCCTTCGCCAATGTTTTTTATCGAGTTTTCGATCATGCGTTGCAGTTGTGTGAGGGGAAGCGGCTTTCCTCCTTTGAATTTTCTTAATAATCTTTGCTCGTATAAATCTCCTAATTCCGTATAGGAAAAAGCATCTTTTCCCCATATTTCGATGAGGAACCGAAAACCGACAGGATAAAACGGAATATCTCTGAGTACGATGGCCCGGTATAAAGCGAGAAATACTTTTTCCTGATTGGCGATACCGTTAGGCACAACGTTCTGGTTTCGCCAGCGGCGCACGGTGCGAACTGAGGCTCCCGTAAGGCGAGCGATGTACCCGTTCTGCGCCTCGATGCCACCTGGCACTGTCGAGGCCACCATGCGAATCATCGTTTGAAATGCGTTTCCCTGGCCTCCCGCGAAAGCTTGCCTTACGTTTTCGCGGAGGGGGAAATTATAAGCGGGCATCGTAACCTCCCATCATCAGTCGGTGAATGATGATTCCCATTCTGCCTATCAGCCAACAAATATGCGAAGAGAAACCATCAGCCCATGTGTGCTCGATTAGAAATGGGGAAATTGCGTAGTAATACCGATCACCGATTTTTTTGTCTACTACCGCCATTCTGTATTTCAAATTTAACAATTCGTGGATCACATCCCCGACAAATACAAATTCGTCTGGAAGTACAAGGGAAATGATCTCGCTAGTATTGAAATATTGGTCGGGATGATTGTAAAGGAACATAGCAATATCTGCTCTCCTTGCCAATGATTGTGCGTTGCCCTTGTATCTCTCTTCATCTATACGCGATCTAGATATCGGCATCTTCACTTTCCCTCCTTAGAAAAGGGGGAGCAATGCTCCCCCAATGATTACGCTAACGTTACGATATCCTTTAGATCCTCATCGCCTTTTGAAACCTTTGTGATCTGCCCTCCAAATACAATCGGAAGGTAAATAGGCCATGGTCCATCGCCAAGCGCCTCCAACATGTGTACCGCGAAATCTTCACAGGAAAGAGTATAGGAGTCGATCCAGAACCATTCGCTCCCCCCTTTTTCGCGAACATTCCACGCGGTTTTGCGGATCTCGATATTACCCGCGTCCTGGGTCGCCATCTTTTTCTTTTCACCCAGGATGATGTTCCGGCATTCGAGTATAGTTCCGTACCATTCCTTGGGCTTTTGACCCTTCGCTGTGACGGCAGCGGCCTTCATCGCTTCAATGATACGGGCCTCGGTCTCTTCACGGGTCCAGGTTTTCGGGGAGAGAGCTAGTTCGAACGAGGTAGATGGGGACTGAAGCTCTACCTCGAATGCTGCTTTCTCGGCCAAATCTTCGAATACTTCGCCTACCGTTGTTGGTACTTTCTTGTTTTCGCTCATTTTTCGTCTCCTTCTTTTTCTACTGCCTCATAGGTAGCATAGAAGATATCGGATTTACAGGGGTAGATTTCGCCTTGGATCCCGAGAATGATCCAATCTCCCACCTCGCCGCGCATAGTGCCTTCCAGTGTCTCGATTTCGCACCATCTGGTTTCGCCTCCATACTGCGAAAACGTGGATACTAATCTGTTCCGCTTCGCCTCTCTGAACCATTCGGGAGCATCTTCCATCCCATACCGAAATGCATCGATCACTACTGGTTTCTTGCGAAATTTCATCTTCGTCTCCTTCTTCTCACGCTCTCTGTGAGCGGAGAAGGAACCCCTCCAGGGAGGGGAACCCACCGCGTTCACTTCGAAGATTTCGCCATGCTACAAACGTGGCAGATGTACCAAATACCGAAGTAGTCTGCCACATAAAGGCTAAGATGGTCCAAACAATACACAAATTTACATCTAATGCACTGTTCTTTAGCCTCTTCTCTGCATGCAGGAACGCTGCACAATTGAATTCTCATACCGCCTCTTCCTCCCCTTCTTCATGCGCCTCTACTTCCGCCTTGCGTAGGCTGATGCCGAGCCGCTTCGCCACTTCGGCCATGCCTTGCCCCTCAGTCTCAATGAGATCCGATTCGTGCGTACCGTCGATGATCGCGTTGACTGTCGAATCTTTGGACGCCACTACATCGTATAGTGCCCGGTCGATGTCTGTGACTATAGGAATCACGATGTTCACGCCACGGGTCTGGCCGATTCGGTGGATGCGGTCGGATGCCTGGCCAAAATCGCCGGGCGTCCAGGGGACCGTAAGGAAAATCGCGGTATCGGCAGCGGTGAGGGTAACTGCCACGCCAGCCGCCTTCGTCTGTCCAAAGCAGAAGAGGCAATCCGGATCTTCCTGGAATCGGCGCTCGGCCTCGGCTCGTTCCTTTTCCGATTGTCCTCCCCAAATCACGACCGATTGGCCTGCGAAGGTTTTGCGCAGGCTGTCTAGAGCCCAACGGTAATCCGAAAATATAAGCGCCTTTTTACCTTCGGGGACAAAGCTGTTTTCGAGAAGGTCTACGATGCCAGGTACCTTTGCCTCAGTCGAAAGCCGTCGAAGGGCCCCTAATTGCATCAAGCCGAGGGGCTTGCGAGCGATTTCCTCGTCGCTCAGTTCCGGGTGCGATGCCCGATACCATCCGTGGAAATCGGTAGCCGCGAAGCGATATTCCGCTAAATCCTTCGCGGGAAGGTCCCATTCCATTTTGGAAAGCTGTTTGGGAGGAAGCTCCTTGAGCACGTCTTTCTTGAGGCGTCTGACCATGTAGGGAGCAACCAGATTGTGGAGCTTCGCTAAGTTGGATGCGCCTTTGGTTTCGTAATTGCCGCTGAACCGGTTAACGTACCCTCCGCAATATTGTTCCACGAAAGGCCAGAAACCTCGCGGCTCGACCTCATCGGCAAGATCCAAAAGGCGCAGGAGGGAGTAGAGCTCAATCGGTCGGTTCAAAATCGGGGTGCCGGTGACCATGTATTTGCGGGGAGTGCGGTCGGCAATCGCGGCTACCTCTTTGGTGCGCTTGGCCTTCGGGGATTTCAGGTAATGGGCCTCGTCACAGATAAGGCTTTCGAATTGCATCATCGCGAAAATATCCGACCATTTGGAGAGGTTGTCGTAGTTAATGACGAGGAAATCAGCGTCCAACTGCTCGCGGGTAAATTTCGACACCTTCGAGTCGAGGACCGTGACCGTACGGCCTGGAAGCGACTTTTTAATCTCTCTGCTCCATACCGATTTTGCGATAAGCGGGCACACGATGAGAGCGGGGAGGTGATGTCTCACGGCAGCGATGGTCTGGAGGGTTTTTCCGAGGCCCATTTCATCGCCCATGATTGCGGCTCGCACGCTCTCAAGGTAGGCGACTCCCGCTCGCTGATAGGAGCGGAGCTCCACGTCGAAGGCGTCAGGCTGCGGAGCATCTTCTTTTACGGCCGGAACCACCGGGGTTTCGATGGCGATTTCCTCGGCATCGAGGATGCCTAGATCGAGGAGATAGGCGAGCAGCTGCGAGGTTTTTTTCGCGAACCAAATCTTTTCATTCGGGTTCCACCGGGCTCCGAACCGGGCCTTTAAGTCGTCCTTCTCCGGGGGCGGTGGGTACTTGAACGCGAAGGTAATCTCCTTGTCGAGGATTGAAACCTGACTGCGTAGTATCATCATGTGCCTCCTTCAGGCGGCCTCGTGGTGGGCCTGTCCCTGTGCTCTTATTATAGATCAAACCGTACCAGAAATACAGCAATTTATGGAGATCTTGGAAACTTTTTTTCGTGAAAATTACCCAATATTTGACATCTTCAGGCATCGTAGGACAATGAGATCAGCATCCATAATATAGGAAGGGAGAGAGATCATGGGAGCATTGAAAGGATGGCTGCTTTGGATCTTGCTTATCGCTCTTGGCCTCTTGGGATGGCAAATCATTTTGTGGCTTATGAATAAAACGTCGATCACCAAGGGAGTCGCCAAGAGCGCTGCGAAAATCACGGGTACCGGTGATGGCACCCTATAAAGAAGAAAGGAGGTGAAACATTGGCAACAATTACCGGAACATCTAGCGGTGCTCAGGCAAATATCTCAGCTTTGCTTCAAGAAGCGCAACAGATGACCTTGAGCGGGCAGCAATTTAGCGCGCTTTCACCCGCTGAACAGCAAGCCTTAAGAACGGCGGTTCAGCAGAACAACCTCAACTACATGCGGCTTGCTGACTATCAATATGCGCTTGTGCCATACAATGGGCAGGCCGACAGCGCCACCTACAACACATCGAACGCAACGGTAATGTCATTTAACATTCCGCAAAGTGCCGCTGGATGGGCGGATGCGATCATTCTCGATACCACGCTGAATACCACCTATACGGCGGCCTCCACTTCGCCGACGATCGCGATGAACGCAGGCGGACCGTGGACCATGTACCAACAGATGACTTTATCTTTCGGATCGACTACGCTGCAACTCGATATGAAGCCGTATTTCCAGAAAATCCGCAACTACTTGGGCCGGTACATCGGGCAGGTGAACGGTCAGACCACCGGAAACCAAGTCACCGCGATTACGGATCTGCTTTACTCGGGCGTCTCGCTTTCTTCTGGTACCTGGAAAGTTCGTCAGGTCATCCCCCTCAATGCGATTCACCGGCTTTCGATGGAGGGCATGATCCCGGCGATGGGCAATACTGGAAAAGCGGTACTGCGCCTGCAACCGGCACAAGACTTCGTCGGTCCTGATCCAATTCTTTCCGTCGTATCTACGAACGGCACTTTTACGGCAACTGGAACGACGACCGTAAAGATGCGGTTTCGGAATGGTACTTCAACCCGGACTCGGAAGCAACTGGTTCCCGTGGTCATCGGACCAGCTGGACTCGGAACCGTGCAATACGTTCAACTCGAAAACAAGAACAACCTCGTGTCCACGCAGTACCAGATGCAGGCAATCTCGACCACGCTTCCCGTCTGGCAGCTCATCGCGTGTGTCATCGATGGCAACCAATCTTCGAGCTTTTCGACGGTCGGAAACGTCAATGGCCTGGAGCTGGCCATCGACCAAAACGGTCAAAACGTGATCTGGAAGTACGACAATTCCGAAAACGTGACCATGACCGATTACTATCAGCATGTTCGGGACAACTACGGCCAGGACATGGACGAGGGAATCTACATTATCAAGGATACTGCCGGTGATCACGTGATCGATCCCTCGAACCAGGACGGAACCGAGTGGCTGAACATGACTTCGAACGGCTACACGGCTGCAAACGTAGGTGTTAAAGTTGGCTCTGTCGGAGGCGTAACCGGGATTAACCCTCGCATGGAACTTTGGGGCGTGGTCATAAATCCCAACGGATTGGTGGTGGGAAGCTGATGAAACACCCTAGTTCGAACTCTCTTCTTATTGTGACTCTCATCATGGCTATCTTAGTGTTGGGAGGCGGAGTGTTCCTGTTTACCCAAGCAGGCATTCCGGGAGCTCAAGCACTGGGGAGCACCATGGTCGGAGCGGTCCTCACGTTCTTTTTTCTCCATATCCATGGGTCTCAAACACTGAATCAAATCGAAGAGCTTTTTAGCGGGACTGCGAATTCGAAAAATCCTCTGATTCAGGAGGCCGTGAAAACTGGCGAAAGTGTGCTCAAGGATATCACCCAGTTAAAGGGGTGATCGTATGTCGCGATCTTCACTGGTATTGGTATTGCTAGGGATCATTTTATTGTGGCTTGCAATTAGGGGAAAACCAGGTCTACTGCTTAGTGTGTTTTTAAAACCTAGCTCGGTGGAGGTGACGGGATGAACGAGGATACAAAAATCGAACTCCAGGCGTACCTAGCTGG
>JAKAAL010000977.1 GCA_021802375.1 Bacillota bacterium
TGGTCGCGTTCGCGGTCGTTCCACACAAAAGTTGACATGATATGCTCCTCCGTTTCTCAGAGTTTCCCAGCGGAGCGTATCACAGCGGTCAGCCCTTGTCCAGAAAAACGTTTGTTCTGATATTAATATTTTAAGACTCCCAAGGACCTTGATGCGGGCTGGGTCTTCCCGATTGACGGGGCTTTATAGTCGGTCAAGCTGGTGCAGGGCAACGTTTCGATTGGGACCTCTTGGCGAACGGATTCTTGAGAAATTCGAGTGCATGGGTTGATTTGCGTCCTGGCGGTCACCTTCGCCCATCTCTTGGGTCGTGAATATGCTCGTGCAGGATTAGAGCTCAGCTTACCCAAGTTACTCCAAGAATTGACTACGATCCAGGAAGGCGCTTAGCTTTACCCCCCCCCAAAGTCGTCATGCGGAACCTCAAATCAGCCTCACCGATCGGACTCCCCGGAACCAGCAACTCCTCGATCTCTTGGCTATCCCGATGCCGACGGCCCAATAAACCGTATATAATACCCGTCGGATCTCGAAACCCCTGGCAGCGCAAGGGATTTCTTGTTACCTTAATCCGCAACTAGAAAACTTCTGCTAGGCCGCGGACCGAGTAAGGGAAAAAGAAAAAAGGGGGACTTAGAACGAATGGGAACCGGGAGGCTGTTGCACCTTCCCGTCAGATCACGCCAACTGTTGAGGTCCGTTTACCCGATGTCTGTCAAAATTGTTCGTCAGGGACACATTCCAACAACTGTGCTTGGACGACAACCTAATGCTCCCTGGGCATCATGTCAGCGAGACGTTGAAATGCGGTCCCCGGTATACCATCTTCCAATCGCTGGCGAATTACTGCAGCGCACTCTTCCGCGCTCAGAGCCGACGTATCCAGCTCTAAATCATAGATGCCCGGTAGATGCACAGACTCCTGCCATAACGTCACGGGCTTAGGCACTGAACCGTCCTCCTGATAGCCGACCTTCCATGTGGCTATTCGTCGCTCCATAACCACAGGGACAGGACAGCGTACCCCAACAAACAGCACCGAGAATCCGCTCAGAATCCGGGCACAGGTGGGGAGAATCTGAAGAGGAGTGGAATACCTCTCGTGGTGCCCAACGTCGACGACGACATTTAGCCCTAATCGGCTATGACCGGCAATGGCCTCGTACATCGCTCGGTACAACGTCACAACCAACGGCTCAAGGTCGGGCCGCTCACCGCCTGGCCGTAGCCCGATGCCCGGATGGTAGCGTTGAGGTGTCATTTGCATGACCCGATCCACGCCAAGATTCATCCACACCCCATCGAAAGTATTCTGAATTACCGAAGCAATACTGGATTTTCCCGACCGTGGCGGGCCGTTGAGTATAACGACTTGGCCCCATGCGTCTTCCGAGGGCATCAATTTCCCTTCTCCTTCCACATGTTAACCGAACGCTCTCTCAGCTTCAGCACGCGTGGCTCCCTCAGGGTTTGCCGATGTCTTCGGAGGTTGATTAGTCTTCAACCTACTCTGGTGATGGATGATCTTCCGATCGTCCACGCTCATCGAATTTCAGCGTACAATGCCTGGAAAACCCTGTCAACCGAAACCGTGGCCAGAAAGTGACTTGCGTTAAATCCGCCCGAATGGTTAGGATATCGCCGTCCAACGAACGGTCGACATTCTCCTCATGGCAAGGATACACGCGTTGAAGGAAAAGGACTAGCGGCGCCGAAATTGCCGCCAACACACCGGGCACCGTAAGACTCGTTTCAGGGTACACGCCGGAAACTCCATTCCACAATCTTGACAGTGGGTCACGACCACCAGGGATCCCCGCCAACGCGTCCAAGGGTCCAAATCCAACCTTTCCACTCGACGAGGACATCTGCGCTCCGTTCTGGGAACGAGAAGTCTCTTAAGCACCGTGCTGCTCCTGACGGCATTTCAGATCCCCGTCGAGACGGCCCTTAAGCGCCCATTAGCCCCAATCCATCCGCCGGTGTGGGGCATGCCGAAGTTAATGCACACGGTCTTTCGGGATGTGTCGAAACACTCAGGTTTGCCGGTGCTTTTGCCAAAGAAAATTCCCAGCCCGCCTGCACAATTTTGGGGGGGCCTTCCCGGATGTTCACCATTACTGGGTGGCGACACAGGCGAACGTTAGCCACTATACCGTAGTCATCGACACCTGGCCCGACAACCTCGACGGTAACCATCAATGGGTCCAGCGCAACCATCTGATCTCTGTCCCAGCGACCAAAGCCATGCCCATTGCCCCGGGCTCAACCCGCCCGTGGCTATCGTTTGTCGCGGCGAAGAAGCTCACAAACACCATACAGGGCGCGGGGTTGTCCGTGCCCAAGGTGAAGGTCCAGCGGATCGAACACCTTTCTGGCTGGCGGGTGGGGATCGAGGTAGGTCGAACACGATCAGGGGCCGCTTATATCATGGCCCGACACAACGGATGGACGATTCAGGTCGAGTCGTTTGGTGCAGTTGACCGATCGCTGCAGCAGGTAAGGTCTTATTTCCCGCAGTTGGTGGCATCCTGGCAAACCAATCGACCGCCCTATGCGCACGGCACGTATACGGTGCTGGTTTCCGGGGGTTCCCTGCGTGATGTGGCAACGGCGCACTGGCACACGGCAAACGGGTATTACGTTCTGACGTCCTCTAGCTATAGTCAGGGAGCGCTGTGGGCACTACACGGTATCACTTCATAA